>NZ_NTVM01000035.1:0-53851 GCF_002558005.1 Bacillus sp. AFS012607 | reverse complement strand
GTTAAGTTTTGATCAGTAAACGTCGTTCCTTGTACCGTTTGAATCAATTGTCCATCGCGTAGTACCTGATATTCTTTTACACCTACATTATCTGTAGAAGGGTTCCATTTTAGCTCTACACTGTTAGAAGCAACGTTGCTTGCATATAATCCTTGTGGTTGTGTGGGAGCTTCTGTATCTGGTTTCGGATTAACAATTTTATCTACCTTCTTCAACCCTTCTTTTGTAATCTCATACACCACATTAAATCCAAAACTTTCCTGAATGTTTTTTTCCATATTTGTAATAATAGCTCTACCCGCACCTTCTAAATGTGTAAACTCAATAAAATCCCCTACTTTTACCGGGAATTTTGCTTGCTCAGCATTTTGTTGCTTATTTCCATAAATCTCTTTGTTATATACCACTTTACCTGATGTATTTTGCACTTTAATGCTTGCATATGTACTATCAAAGTAGTTGTGTGGTACACCTGCTTTTAAATCAATTTGCATTTCTTCTGTTGATTTATTTAAATTTACTTTCGCAAATTCAAAATCTCCAATCCCTTTTAGTGACCATGCAAACTGGCTTCCTTCTAAAGCATTCGAAGAATTCGGTGTATCTGGTTTAATCGGATTAGAATCTGTACTTTCCCAAATTTCAGCCGTTAAATTTGGATACCCTAGTGACGCTATCTTTTGGATTGTATCATTATTTGGACGTAATCCCCATTTCTCAAAAAACGGAATTAAATTTTGTTTTGCTGCCTTTGATGCTGAAATCATAAACAATTGTTTTTTCGTTTCATCAGTTTGTGGAATCTCATTTGAAGGCATGTCTCTATATAGCTGATGCAACTTCGGATAAAAGTCTCCTCCATACGCTAGATGTAATTGCCATAACATAGCAAGTTTAACAAAAACATCATTAATTTCATCATAATTCTTATTTTCTTGTGCTAAATATTTAGATACCTTAGGATAAACCCCTTCTTCTTCTAAACGAGACGGTTGCCCAAATGCTTTTTCTACGGCTAGGCTGTAAATATTATTTTGAACTTCGCCCATATTATAGAATCTCCAAGGAACCTGTTGTCTCAAATGTCCAGCTTCATGCCAAGGTCCCCATCCATCCTTAGTAAATTTATTGATATCTAATACATATTGAATGGCATCTCCTACATACGCTGTTCTATATTCAGTTGCGTACATAAAGCCAGATTTGTTATCTTTATCTTCTACATAATGAATATAATGTTTATCTACTTGTTCTTCCGTTAATCCAGACATTCGATCTTGAATCCTAGTAGCTTCATCCATTTTTTTTAATAATTGGGCCGGGTCTGTATTAGAACCTAGCAAGTATTTTTTTACACGTTCAGGAGTAGCAGTAATCAATACACGCTCTCCTTTTAATTCGACTGCAAATGAATTCGGATTTTGATTAAGCATATCAATTAAATCTTGTTTTGTATGTTTTCCAAGTTCAAAGTAAGGAACGGGGGTACCTCCCTTTTGAATAGTGGTTCGAATTGTCCCATTTTCTTGTTTGTTATAAAAATATATCATTCCTCCGCCTTCGTATCGAATCGTATTTGTACCAGGTTTTAGAGTAAATGATTTTACTAACTCTTCTCCTTGTGAATTTCTATTGTATGAAAATGCTCCAATATATGCGGTAATCTCATTATTTCCTTCTACATCAATAGTAATTTCTTCATTTGGTTTCGCATACAAACCAGTAGGTTCAAAAGGACTAAATGAAGCAGCTCTTCTATCCTGTTGCGACAGTGCTTTAACGTCACCTTTCCCTTGAACAGTAAACACCCGATTTTCCACTTTCACTGATCCCTCATTTTTTAACACGGATAATTTTTGTTGCTTCGCTTGCTCTTCCGCAAAGACTTCTAATGAGGGTGTTATTCCAGTAGCAAACATAGATAATGTGGCAGTTATCATCACTAAATTTTTTGTTTTTTGTTTTTGTCCCCTTTTCATAATATCCCTCCACTATATTTTTAGATACTTAAAATATGAATATACAAGTAATAGATATTACCTGTATATTCATATTATCTATTTACACATATTTATACAATTTAACATAAAGATGCTCATTTATATAAGAAAGTGGATGCATTTCAATTCACTTAATAAGATGAATAATCAAATAAATGTATAAAAAAAAAGATTTTAATATATTTATTATAAAAAAACGCATAAAACATAAAAAAATGTCGAAATATTAACACATTATATTCTGGTACAAAAACCTCCGGACAGTTATAACTAATCACCTAAACCCGGATATATCAGTACTTTAAAAAGAACGTGATTCTAATTGGGATCACCATATCATTTTAATAAATTTGTACGCTATGAAATTTATAGATGAAGAAATCAGTTGTGTAAAATTAAATGAATGTTTGTTTAATTATTTTAGTTATGAATCAATTTGTGAGATATGAGGGTAGTTGAGTTTCGGGTTTCAATTGTCTACTTTGTTAATTTCTCATTTATTATATAAATTTTATATAGCAAAGAAAAAAGCATCCGCTACGGATGCTTCCTCTAAAAATTAATAACTATAAGGTCTTCTAGTGTTGAATATAATATGTCTACTTCAGACACTCATGAAAAAAAGGAGAAAAGATCATTTACTGTTCCTTCAATAGAAGTCCCAGTTCCTGCCGGGAAAAAATACAAAGTTGATTATGTATTTGAAAAAGTTAAGGTTTCAGGTAAGAATAAAATTGATGTAAATCTCTACGGTGATGTTACTTATTATTACAATAATCAGCCGATGTCACCAGAACTTTTATATTCAGTACAAGGACTTGCAGCTGATAAGCAAGGATTTGAGAAAGTCATAAGAGATTCAGCTGTAGGAAACGATAGATTTGGAATTAAGACTACAGGTATTGGCCAGTTTAGCACTGAGTTTGGAACACGTCTAACTAGAACTCTTACAGACATTACTGATTCTAGAAATCCAGTAAAACTAGAGACGAAAAATGTTCCAGTTGAGTTCAAAACACTTTCGACTGACACTAGAGTAATTAAATAAAAGATAATGTCTAATTAATAATCTAATATAAGGGCTTAAAAAGGTTTAGTACCCCCCTTTATATTAAACACGTTATTTTATAAGAAAAAATTAAAATTAGATTTGAAATGTATCAGGTACATTATTTTTCTCTTCTTTATTAATACCAATGTATCTTAGGGCAATTTGCGGTGTACTATGATTCGATATTTCTTGTAACATAGCGATATCCTTTGTTTGTTTATAGAACCAATAGCCGAAGGTTTTGCGCATGGTGTGAGTACCAATGGATTCTACACCGGCAAAATCTCCGGCTTTCTGCAATTGTCGATAAGCCTGGCTCTTACTAATGGGTTGATCCCCTTTTCTTGAAGGGAATAACCAGGTACTTTTTAAATCTTCAGCGTATGGCAACACTTCCTCAAAAATGGATGTAATATTTATAATACGCTCCTTTTTTGTCTTGCCTTCTTTCACTTTAAATTCTTTTCGTTTTTTTCGCTTCAGTTTTAAAATTTCACTCTTTTCCATTTTAAGTAAATAATTTACACGTAACCCCGTATTAATACCAATTAGAAATAAAATGTAATCACAATCTGAACAATGACGTTTAAGAGACCATTTCATATCTTCGAGCTGTTCTTTGCTTCGAAGTGGTTGTACATCAATTAAATGTTTCTTTTTATTCATCTGCTTTTAAATCCCTTTTTTCAATGATTTGAATGTATACTTTTTTATCTATTTTAAGAATATCAATAAAAACAGATTAAAGTCACTGTTTAAAAGCAAATGAAAGTAAACTAATCGATAATAATTTACATTAGATATCTTTAAAAAGTGTTAAAAAAACGACCTTTAATCAATCCTTTTTTCTAAAACCACAGAAAAGATAAGTACTATAGTTAACACCATAATAAACCTTACTTCACTTCCATCACTTACAAAAAATGAATACAAAGTATAAATTAAAATTAATATTCCATAAATAATTTTGTGCAATGAACTTCCACCTTTTCCTATATATATTTTAGTATAAAAGTTTAATTCAAGTCCTAGATCAAAATAAAAATAAAAAGCACCTGTGATATACACAAAGTGCTTTTCTCTTGTCAATTTATCTATTTTCACTATACTTATCTATTTTCTTTTTATAACTCAAACTTCTTAGAACCGTACTTTTAGCTTGTTGCAATTCATTTTATTTATATGGAATATGTTTTTATCTGTCTGTACATCTTCAACATTTTCTCCATCTACTAATAATCTCCTGTACTTAAAAGAGTGCCCTGTTAATACTGTTGTAACCCCCTCCTTTTGTTTGATTACTTGTATCATAAAACAAGTATCTGAAGTTTATATGTAGTCTATCTAGAGTCTATATAAATTTAAAAAACCTCTAACAAAATGTTTGTATTGTAACGTTACCACCAAAACTAGTGCTCTAAACACCATAATTTGAAGAAACAGTACCCCATGTTCTAATCCTCATTTCCTCCTACAGCTCTATCTTGTGTAAAACTAGTTGATCCCTATAATATAAAAAGAGCACCCCTTTTGGATGCTCTTCGTTATAACTATATATTATTTAATTTTCTTCATTTGTTGGTACCATTTTTCCTTCTTGAGAATCCGTACCTGTACCTTCTGATTTTTCAACAGTTTTTGCATGTTTTCCAGGTTGTGATTCTGTACCTCCATTTGTTTCTACCATTTTTCCTTCTTGAGAATCTGTACCTGTACCTTCTGTTCTTTCAACAGTTTTTGCATGTTTTCCAGGTTGTGATTCTGTACCTTCTTTTGTTTCTACCATTTTTCTTTCTTGAGAATCTGTACCTGTACCTTCTGATTTTTCAACAGTTTTTACATCTCCTTTAGATGCTGGCACTGCATCTTTAGGTAAATCAAAGTTTTGTGAGGAAGACGTTGTTCCATCTGCACTCTGTGTAATTACTTGATTTGAATTTTCATTTGACTTTAAATTGTCCGTTTTCGCATCATCTGCACCAATTGCACCACCCGCTAATAATCCTGTACTTAAAAATGCTCCTGCTAATAATGTTTTAATCATTTTTCATTACCTCCTGTTTATTTGTAATATTCATCAAAAAAGTATCTAGAGTTAATGTTTTAGTCATTATCTTTATCTACTTGCTTTTTGATTACATTTAGCATAAGACAAGAATCTATAGTTGATATGGACTGTATCTGGAGATTATGTAAAGAAAAATAGATAATCAGTTGCATATCCTAATGGGTGTTTAGACAGGATTGAAACTTTATATGAGTTTGATAATTGAGTTACCCTTTGTTTTTGATCGTAAGGTTTATGGCTGGGGTGGAGCCTATCGAAGACCTAATCTTTTCTGATTTGAAAGTAAACTTTTGGCTAAAAGTTCACTTTGGAGACACCTTATTATTATGATTGGAATTTTACATCTGGAATGAAATTCCGAATACAAAAGTGAAAAATATGGAAATGAAAATTTTAAAAACTTAAAATAAACATTGCAATCTGAATATAAGGAGTGCGGCAACCATTCCTTATTTTTGGATTCACTTACAAATGATTAAGTCAACAGTGTCAAGAGAAATTGGAACAAACACAGATTAATCTTGGGATTTTTTTTAACATATTGAAGGTGCAGACTCAATCATATTTAGTGATTGAGTCTGCACCTTCAATTTTTTGTTTCTCTTTTTATGAATATATTTTTGTACATATGCGTTTTATATAGTGATTTCTAATAATAAGGAAGTAAATAATTTGCATACAAATAAAGCTTACTAATACAACAATTGAGCTTTGAATAACGGACAGTTCTCTACTTACTGTTTGTCCTAATTGGTGAAAAGTTATAAATGCAAAACTGCTGTGAACCATAGCTACTACAATCGGCAAGAAAAATAGAATCATCATTTGTCTTGTCACAATTTGCTTTAACTCTTTTTGTCTTAAACCTAATTTTGAAAGCATTTGATATTGCTCTTTATCACGTTCTAAATCAGTAAATAGACGGAAATATAGAAAGCTTAGTGTAAATACGAAAAATACAATCCCCACCAATACACTTGAAATAGAAAGTAATCCATTTTGTTGTTTCAGTTCAAGCCATTTTACATACAAAGATGAAAAGGCATAATAATCATCTTGACTCGTACCAATGAACTTCATAAGTTTTGTAGAAATTGCACTTGTTTCAGGCCAATTTTTTATGATAAAACCGTATATGGTGTAATCTCGGAGTACGCCTTCTTGTTGTACATTTAGAACTTTACTGTAAACAGCATCAGAGACAATAAAAGGGTTGTCAATCTCGGCGAATTCTGGGATATAAATTGTTTTTTGAACAGAAAGTGGTACTTCTAGTTCACCATGTTTTAATTCCAATGTTTTTTGATCCTCTGCACTTGTGGGATTTTTCTTTGGTAGTATAGCGATACTTTCAGTTTCATTTGTTAATTTTTCTATTTCATACCCTAATTTTTTAGCGTATTCATTATACGTAGAAAGATTAATTAACACCGGACCGTTTTGTGACCTTTTAAATTTTGTTGCTACAAGTTTATAAGAAAATCCAGATTCTTTTAATTGTTTCTTTATCTCTTCAATATGGGATTTTTCTTGTGTATTTCCATTATCCGATCGATAGGTAAATGCATATGGCGTCGCACTTTTTGCCAATTCAGGATTTGCGATTGCCGTACAAACTCCAATTGCTGTAAAAGATACAGCTGATATAATTGTAACGATAAAGAACGTTCTCGCATTATCTTTCATTCGGAACGCTAATTCTGAAATAACAAGGAGATTGGTTCTTTTAAAGAATGTAGTTTCTCTAATTTTTAAAGTGTATATTACATATACACACAATTGAGTAAAGAAAAAATAGGTTCCACATACAATTAATAAGACACCGACTCCTACGAGTAGAAGTAATTGTTTTAAACTCATGAAATCGACCGCGACGATACAGTAGTGGACGGCGGAGTAACCTGCTCCAATTAAGATTATTGCCAACAAGGATATCCAAACGGACGCTTTCGGCTCAGGTTTTGGTTTTTCCTCTGATTTTATGAGTTCTACAAGTTCATTCATTTTCACCATTTTTGATGTAAATAATGAAATGAGTAGGAATAAAACAAAAAAGGAAATAGCTGTTACTCCCATAGACTTTAATGGAAAGTACAATGATAACGTATGCTCTACTCCTAATAAAGACCCACTAACTAGTAAAAATAATTTAGAAAAAACCATCCCAAGTCCAATGCCTGCTAGTATAGAAGGGATTCCAATCAACATGTTTTCGAAAAAAATTAATTGATGAAGCTGTTGATGAGACATTCCATGTAACATTAATAATCCAAACTCTTTTTTTCTATTTTTTAAAAATGCGCTAACAGAATAGAAAATAAATAAGAAAGAGAAAACAAAGATTAAGTAATACGATAGTTGAAATCCTATTTTCCCAAATGTATTCATTATGGTACTTGCATGAGTCAGTTGGCCTTGTAGATTTGGATGAAAGACAAGTAGCCCATAAGTAAAGAAAATCATTACCGCAAATGTACTACTAAAAAAATGTCCAAGATATATTCGTTTATTCCGTATAACATTATTGAATGCGAGCTGTCGAAAAGTCATGTTTATTCCCTCCTAACATAGAAAGAATGTCCATAATATTTTGATAAAATAACGAACGATTGTCATTGTAGAAAATTTCATTATATAACTGTCCATCTTTAATAAAAATAACGCGGTCACAGTAACTTGCAGCAACTGGATCGTGCGTTACTAACATCATTGTTGCCTGTTCCTCTTTATTTAATTGTGTTAATATCTCCATTACATCTTGAGAAGCTTTAGAATCTAAGTTTCCTGTTGGCTCATCAGCAAGAACCAATTTAGGAGAATGAATGAGTGCACGGGCAATCGCTGTTCGCTGTGCTTGTCCTCCAGATATTTCATATGTTCGTTTATTCAAAATTTCACTTATTCCTAATTTTTTTGAAATAGATTCTACTCGTTTATTTATTCTCTTCACATTCATGCCATCTAATACGAGCGGAAGAACCATATTCTCTTTTACTGTTAAGGTATGCAAAAGGTTAAAGGATTGAAAGACGAATCCTAATTCCTGTCTGCGAAATACGGCCAAATCATTGGGTGATAGTTGATAAGGATTTTTACTATTAATGAATACACTGCCTGATGTTGGCGAGTCAATAGTAGAAATCATATTCAATAACGTTGTTTTTCCACTACCAGAAGGACCCATAATCCCAACAAATTCTCCTTCTGTAATTGTTAAATTAATATTTGAAAGTGCTGTATGTGAAACCTTGCCTGTGTATTCTTTACTAAGATCTTTTACTTTTACTATTTTCATATGAGAAATTCCCTCCAAATTTACACACTAAGAATGAGCGTTGATAGATGATGCCTGCCAACATTTTTATTTTTTTAAAATACGAGTAATTTACCATTAATTGTTGGTCTAGTTTCGTATTTCCTTATTTAAGCTGTAATACTCGGTCGAATGTTTTAAGCACTAAAATAACTTGATATTGCATCACAGGTATTTCATGAATGTTTCTGTTATTCATTGTAGTAGTAAGATTGTTTTTCTCATATTGAATTGCCTTACATTTTACTTACATGCTTGTCATGTTTCTGAAAATACAGTTTATAAGGGCCTCGGCAATGATTCTTTTTTGGGGAGGTAACAAAGAGGGATTTTTTATATGCACTTTACTATACCGAACTAGATTTCGGTATAGTTTTTATTTGCAATTCATTGTGTCTTCTTTACCAAACACTTATAAAAATCAATAGTATGAAAGTAAACTACTGGGTAAAAGTTTACTTTGGAGTTTTGAATCATTTTATAACTAATTTTGCAAAAAATTTCTCAATATAGATATAATTGTTAATTGTAGTTATAATATTCAAAATTAACAAAAAATAAATTATAATAAAAATATGATGGTTATTCCCTTTGTTTACTCCTTGTGCTAAAGATAAGATTGTGTTCCCGATCTTATCTTTTTTCTTTGTAGATTTTTGATACAAAAAAAGAATCCTTATAACAAGGATTCTGCAACAGGAAATAACAAAATATAAACGATTGTAGCATATATAAATTTAGTTCTTATTATAATGGTAATCCTTTGGCTACTCTATTTTGATATTCTTTAAGGGGTAGTGTAATAGATTTATTTGGTGCATCTATTGGAGTTGCTTTAACATATATCTCAGAATAATGACCACCTTCACCGCTAAACTCAGATTGAATATCTACTACTGGTATTTGTATATTTTTATTATCTGGTTGTACATAAGATTCAAAGTTTAAATATGATGGTGTTGGTTTTGAACCATTCGTAAGTAAATAATACACTTTTGAATTGTAAAAATTAGGACGTGATTCCTGCCACGTCCATCCATATCCATTTTGATCATAGTAGGATAGTTTCGGAACATGAACTTTTGATTTTGTTTTAAATGTTCCTGAGAAATTAGCGGCTTTCACTATACCAAAATATGTTGTGGTATAACCAGCCTTACAAATTACAGGCTGTGATTTAAATATAATTTGTTCTTCATGAGTAGATGTGTTAGAACTTGTATGAGTATAATTAAATTCAGATGAAAGTGTAATCTCTTGACCACCTTCAGCAACAAAAGGAATTTTAACTGCTAACGTTGATTTTGAAGATACTCCTAATTTAACCCCTTCTTGGTTTGAATAGGTAAAAGACTCTGTTGTTTTGATACTTTTTTCAGGAGAATACCATGTTTGGTCTACTAATCCATCATTTTTGTATGATAGTAGTTCTATTTGTTGTGTAGGTCCCCAACTATCAAAATGTGCTGTTATATCTAAGTTATTAACATCAGTATGATATTCGGGCTTAGATACATATTTAGTTGCAGTATTTGGATTAGCTGCAGTACCTTCTGGAGTCATTCTATCTTTTATATCTTGTATAAACTTATCTTCATTATAAACATTATCACTCTTTGTATTAACATTTAATATTGTACTTTTTGTAGCATCTGCAAAAGAAGTAGTAGGCATACTTACTACTCCTATACTTAACATACATGCGAATGGCATCATTACAGCCATTTTTTTATATGATTTCATCAATATTCCACCTCTCTTAATAGATTTAGCATTATGCTATTAATATATCTAATTGACGGAAAATACTCAATATTCCGTTTAATCAGTCACTATTGGATAAAATTAACTAGTTTTTTATGTTTTATTACATATATGCATCTAGAAATATGTTAATTTTTTTTGTTAATGTCATATTTAAGATAAAAAGATATATAGAAATTAAGAAATCTACTGTTAATTGTCATAAATTCTACAATGTTTTTAAATGTGTTTATCTTTCTGGCGTACCGCCAGCATTTCGGAAAAAAACCACGCTAAGCCAAAAATACAATAAGCTGTCCATATGGACAGCTTATTTACATAATTATCGTTATAAGAAGTTGCTTTTTTCTTTTACTTTGTCAGTAATCCAATAACAGTTATAACAATTAAGATGACTGCCCACATGATAAAATGTTTGTTTCTTTTTATAAATCTTATTGTTGTATCAGAGTCAGTTGTCTCTTCAAACCGTTCTATTTTTCTTTTTTGTACAACGAGTGTCAAAAAATATACTGCATTTCCTACTGATAAAATCAAAAAAGCATTTCCTAAATGACCATTTCTAAAGTTATCGTATAACGACCAAATGAGTAATAAAACAGTATAGACCATGAACGCATTTTTACTGGCTTTTGCTACATGATGTTGCTCCATTTCGTCTTGTTTTTGTATCCACATTGTTCTCTCGCTCCTTTATTTCAAGATTATTCAAGTGTAAAAATGTCCTCCATTTTCAGATTAAAGTAATGAGCTATTTTCATTGCTAATTCTAAACTTGGATTGTAGTGATTGTTTTCAATGGCTACAATCGTTTGTCTTGTAACCTGTAAGTCCTTTGCCATTTGAATTTGTGTAATTTTATTTTGTACTCGTAGTTCCTTAATTTTGTTTTTTACAGCCATCGTTTCACCTACAATGTAAAGATATCTTTACTAATAGATTATATAAAAACAGTATAAATGTAAAGATATATTTACATTCAGTCTTAAAAAAAACAAAATCCAAAGCATATTTTAATTACTTTGGGTTTATGAATATCGTATACATGTGAGGTTAACATAACGTCCCATTATCGATAGCAAAGAAAAAGACGTCCCCTTACTCTCACAAGGGATTCGCCTTTTTCTTTTTCTATGACCCTATGCATCTTTTTATACATTCCTATTCTGGAGTGCCTTTTGGCTTCCCTATGTCTCCCTATTTTTCGCATAAAATCTTGCATACTCTTAGCGTGGTTTTTTTCCGAAATGTTGGCGGTACCTCAGTATGTATTACATAGCAAGTGTAGAGATTGCTTGTTTGTAGATTAGTTGTTGTTTACCATTAACCATCATTAGGACGGTAAATTTATCTATTGCAAGGATCTTCCCACGTACTGGAACGCCATTCTTTAAAAATACTGTAACTGCCCCTTTTTTCTCTTTCAATTGTTCATACATATCTTCTTGTAAATTAAACATGAAATGCGCCCCCCTGGTTTGTTTGTATTTACTTTTCTTCTAATACCTGCTGCTTTTCACTGTTGGATATTTTTGATTCCCATTCACTTTCTATTTTTCTAAACCATTTTCCTATTTTGCTTAGATAATATCTTTTTACTTCACCATTAGGTATCCAAATTTCACGTTCCTGTATTTGATTCATCACTTCATGAAGAATCTCATCATGTTCATACCTTTTAGGTTTTCTATAATGTGTTTTTACAAATTGTGTATATTCTCTACGTAACCAATTAGAAATATGTTGTCTTTGTCTTTGCTTGAGATGTGACCATTTTTTATTTGTTTGAAGGATTTTTCCATTTACTTTTATGTGGTTTTTCATCGACACTCATCCCCTTTCACTAGCAAAACGAATATATCACTATCGTATCACATTTAAATTGAAATACTGCTCTAGGTACATATTTCGCAAGAAATCTATTCGAAATATACAATACATTCTCTATTTAGCTGATTAAGTCTACACAAGATTAAATGTAGACTATTATTGTAGTGTTTTAGTTTTTTAAATCATTACGGTACGTGAAATTATTTTGTTAACCATAAAAAAAGCCCCTTGAAAGGAGCACTTATTTGACAAGGTACTGTTCTATTTCTTTTATTAATAGTTCTGCACCTTCTGGACTCAATGAGATCTTACCCTTTGCTAATGCCATGTTACGATTTGACACTTCTCCTGTTAATACACAAACATGACCAGGCTGATACTTCTTTAAAATGATGTCTTCCCCTTCTACAAAAATCTCTAATGGTGATTTTTCTTTAATCCCAAGCGTATTTCTAAGTTCCTTTGGAATTACTATACGCCCTAATTCATCCACTTTTCTAGTTACTCCGGTTGCTTTCATCTAGCATATTTCCCCATTTCATTATCAATTTGTACCCATGTTATTCTTTACTATTGTAACAGGATTTCTCCATATATGAGAAACGTAATAACCCCAAAACTAACGATTATAACCAGAAATTCTTTAAATCTTTGCTGAAAGGAAATACGCCCTTCCTCCTCTTTTCGCAATACTGCGTAAAATAACTATTCTTTTATGGATTAAGGCATGAATTTCCTGTCAAGGAGTTACTTCAACTCGTTAATATTACTCGTAGTACGTACTATTATTGGATGAAACAGCTCAATCATCCTAATCCAAATGTGGAGGTAAAAGAACTGATACAAACTATTTATGATTAACACGATGGGTGTTATGGCTAGTAAAAATACAGCTTATTCTTTTGTTTTGAGGTATTTCAAAATGTTAACAGGATGGGTATGTACGGTGCCCTCTACTAAATTATCAGAAAAACATTAGCCTTTAATTGTATACACAATAATTACCATTATTTTCCGATGTTAGCATCATAATAAATCTTTCCTTTTCCTCTTTTTATCAGTATTGGTAGGTAAAGAGGGGCTAGGCACAAAAACAGGTTGTGGAGAAAGTCTTCTTCACAACCTGAGAGTAAGTTATATATCCAAATATGACCTGTTCTTTTAACTATTTAGTCTTTTATAATCTGTTATAGTCGATATAACTAGAGTCATAGTAAATCCACTGACCTGTTCCAATTCTTAGCCAACCATTCTTTTCTTCATATACTGTAACTTTTTCGCCTTTACTTGTCTTTCTAACAATAGAATAGTTTGTCCCTGATCCGCTTCGAACATTTACCCCAATCCCATTAATTTGAGCCGTTCCAATTACCTTTTCAACACTACCATTTTCAATTACTTGTAGCATATTTAGAATGAATGTTGCTGTTTCACCACGAGTTGTTGTTCCTTTAGGGTCGTATTGATTGTCACCCTTACCTCTTACAATACCTAGGCCATACAGTCTTTGTACGTCTTCTTTATAAATAATTTGGTCTGTGTCTGAGAATGGTAGGTTTACAACTGGCCCCCATATACCTTTATACTGTAAAGCCTTGTTTACAATAATTGCTGATTCTTCTCTTGTAATAGGTGTGTTTGGGTCAAAATAACCATCTCCTCTACCTTGAATGATACCTGCACTTGCAGTACGTTTAATACCATCTCGTAAAGTTGAATTTGCATCGTTTAGGTCTTTAAATGAAGCATCTCCAGCTGGCAGGTTTAGAGAGTTAGAGATTAATTGAGCAAATTCGGCTCTTGTTATCGCTCTATTGGGTGCGAAAACTCCGTTTCCTTCCCCTATCATAATACCCCTTCTATTCAACTCTCGAATAGCTTCTTCATACCAACCTCCTGTAATGTCATCTTTTGGTTGATAAAGATTATTATAATACCCACCAACACCATTTACGAATGCATCCCATTGTCCATTATTAATCATATTAGCAGGACAGATTTTACCGCTCCATCTTTGGTGTTTTACAATGTTATTTAACGGTACACCAGTTTCTTTCATTAAATAAGCTACAAGTTTCTTAGCATTATCTACCGCTTTACTATAGTTACCGTCACTGTTAACTGCGATTTCAATTGCAATAGATTCTCTATTACCTGGACCATCACCGTCTCCTGCGTGCCATCCGTTCTCGTTTAATGGTAGATGTTGATAAATCTCTTTATCGTCTACTGTAAAATGCCACGATGCAGCTCGGTCTGTGTTCCCTACTGCTTGGTTATATAGGTATTGGGCGTGGTTTCTAGCACCTGCTCCTACACTTGTATTATCAGTCTCATGAATTGTAATGTACTTTGGATTCATGTAGTTTTGAGGACGAATATTATCGTTACCTGCTGGAACAATCCATTCAGTGAATGGAACACCATTTATTGTACTAGAGGTGCTAGGTGATATGGGAGACAGACTACGTTTTGTTCTGTTTGAATTTTTAGGAACAGTTAGTGTACCTGTTTCTTCATGAATACCTTCTGAACGTTGAAGACTATCTGCTTTCTTATTGTCGACAGTACCTCCACCACGTCCGTCTACCTCTTCAAAACTAGCTTCAATACTTTTTAAAGCCTGTTCATCTGTTGTTTGAAGTTGGTCTGTGTTATCTTGCACTTGAAGGCTTGTAGATTGCTTATTGTTTACTGATTGTTGTTCCTCTGCAAACGATACCAATGGTGAAGATAATACAGTTAATCCTGCCGTGAATGCTACTACTTTTTTATTAAATTTAATATTCATTTTGAATTTGGTATATCTTACTACTTTAATAGATATACCTTCCTCCTTGTACTTCTTTTAGTCTAAATAATAGTGTGAATAATAGTTTAAATAATCATAGCCTGACCCTCAAAGATAATGGATTGATTTTCCAATTCGTATAATAAACCGAAACCTTTAAGTCCTACTAGATATATCAGTATTTCAGAATTATAACACAGCACGATTGCAAAAATATAATTAAATAACATGAATAATTTATAATGTATAAAACGATTCTGGTGCAAAAATCCCAAGGCTCTTTCAAGTAATATCCTAATCTTGAACACTGATATGTATGATTCTAAAAAAGGTGCGTGATTGGTATAGAAAAGGAAAATTTGTTTAAATGGAGGCATTATCAACCTGAATTAATCCAATTAATAGTAAGTTTGGTACCTACGGTACAATTTGAGCTTCCGTAACCTGATGGAATGCGACTTAAACAAAAAAAGTACATGAATAACATAGTAGAACAAGAGCATTGCCTAATTAAGAAGCAATGTTCTTGTTTTATACTACAAATATTTTGAAACAACTACATTAATTCTTTCTGAAGTAGAATCCGTGCATCTTCTTAAAAAGAACAGATTTATCTACTACTGAACCAGTCTGTCCAAAACTCAAACAATTAATATATCAATTGTTTGTATTTGCAGCAAAAAATCCCCCCTTCTTTTCATTATATTATTTCTTTTTACCTAGCGATTTAAGACCACGTTTAATAACATCATAGAAGCTTAGAGATTGTGCCATATGACCTGGATCTACATATTCTCGTATAGCCCGAAGAACTTTCTTAGGTTCCTTAGAAGAAAAGGTGAAGATCCCATTTCTCTTGGTTTCAATAGCATAACGTGGAATCCATTTCCCCTTAAACATTACAGAAGCTATAACGTAATCTACTTCCTCCCACGGAATTTGAATAAATTTATGCGTATCACGAGAATTATAAAATTCAAACCCTTTATCACCAATCATAATTTTTCCATAGTCTGTAAGTCCCGTAAAAGCGGTAGCATCTATTACTAAATCTACCTTTGTATTAATTGATTGAACCATCATATCCACTCCATTTCATTTATCCTATTTATAATTCGTAACTTCAAACAATTAAGTCAATACAAAAAGTGGCTGAAACGATAATTCCCAGCCACTTTTTGTATACGAACTATTATCGATTCACAGGCTACTAATCTACACTTCAATTCCAACAATTCCTAAATATTGAACTACCCCCACTTTCACTTCGTTTAGAAGTGAGGGATTCCTAAGTAAAGAGTTCTATCGAACTCTAATTTATTAGGCTAACCCCGCAGTCCTTGCGGTTAGAAGCCTTATAGCTTCATTCTTTAGATTGATACTTGCGTTAATATCCCTATCATGGTGTGTATGGCAAGAAGGGCAGTCCCATTTACGTAGGTTTAGATTTTTAACGTCTTTGTTTTGATATCCACAACAAGAACATAATTGACTGGAAGCAAATGTTTTTGATACGACAATGACTTGTTTACCGTACCATTTTGCTTTGTATTCTAACATGGTTCGAAACTGTGACCATGATACCTCACTAATTGCTTTTGCTAACTTATGATTCTTTAACATATTCGATACTTGCAAATCCTCTATACCAATAACATCGTGGTTTTTGATGATTTCAGTTGAGACTTTGTCCAAGTAATCTTTTCTAGCATTCGTCATGTATTCATGAATTCTAGCTACCTTTATTCGCTGTTTATTCCAGCCAGAAGATCCTTTCATTCTCCTAGAAAGAACACACTGTGCTTTTGCCAACTTCTCTTCTAACGATCTGAAAAACTTCGGATTTTCATAGGGGGTTCCATCTGACAAAATGGCGAAATCTTTTAGTCCTACATCTATTCCAATGTAAGAATGTGTTTTCGGAAGTTCTTGCACTTCTGTTTCAACTAACAATGAAACAAAGTATCTACCAGAAGGGTTCCGTCTAACCGTAGCATTTAAAATACGTCCCTTTACTTCACGACTTTTGGCAAATCGAACAAGACCTAGTTTTGGCAATTTTATTTTGCTTCCTACAACGGCAATGTTTTCATTTGTTTGTTTTGTGGTATAAGATTGTACGTTGTTCTTCTTAGATTTAAAGCGCGGTGCGCTGTTTTGTTTTTTGAAAAAGCGCGTATAAGCATCCGCAAGGTTGCGAACAGACGACTGAATCGCAATACTATCCACTTCTTTTAGCCAAACAAGCTCTTTCTTCATGGCAGGTAGTTTGGCAGAGCATATACCATAGGTCAAGCCTTTTCCTGTCTCTTTGTATACATGATCCCATAAGGATAGGAAATGATTGAATACAAAGCGAGAACACCCAATCGTTTTGTTGATTAAAATTGCTTGTGCTTGATTTGGATAGATACGAAACTTATAGGCTTTATTAATCATTATTTGATTCACCTCCATTTCGGTATATGACTATTATATGCCAAACGTACATTCGATAGGTAGTGGAGTAATACTTTCTATATGTCGAACAATTAAGATGGCTTTCTGCCATCTCTTGTTCGAAGCCAATTCATCTCCCACCAACTCACTGGACTGTGACCCTTCACGCTCCTTGAGGAAGGAGCCTTCTTGGCTAAAATGATAAATCTTAATAATTGAATACTTGAGCAACTTAAATTATAAAAGTCCGATTACGTGACCAACTACCCCAACTACGAATAATGAAAGAATAATAACAATTGGGCTGACTTTTTTCTTCAACAACCACATGCAGAAGAATGTCAGAAGTAATGCAGCTAAACCAGGAATCAATTGATCTAAGTTATCTTGCAAGGTAGTTACTTTCGTAGGTGACAGTGCCATTCCTGAGTTTACTTGTTCAAAAGATTGACGAATCCCTTCACCATTTCCAGGAAGTTTGTCCCACTCAACATACGCACCT
The DNA here is from genome assembly GCF_002558005.1 of Bacillus sp. AFS012607. Classification (NCBI taxonomy): domain Bacteria; kingdom Bacillati; phylum Bacillota; class Bacilli; order Caryophanales; family Bacillaceae; genus Bacillus; species Bacillus sp. AFS012607. The sequence continues at coordinate 36,093 of NZ_NTVM01000035.1, read as the reverse complement.
TTATCTAACTGAACTTCAGATACAACTGGCTTGAATTTAATTGACACCCACCGTTCCACCAAGGCTGCAAGTACAAACATACCAAGGATTGATGCACCTTTTGTAATATCTTGTAATAACCCACCTGAAAGATCATCAGTAATTTTAGAACCGGCTTTATAACCAAATTCTTGTGTATACCACATAAACCCCCAACGAACCAGATTCCAAGATAAGAAGAAAAGGATTGGCCCAAGGATATTCCCCCCCATTGCTAATGATGCCCCTAAAGCACCTAACATTGGACGTAAAGTAAACCAGAATACCGGATCACCAACACCGGCTAAAGGACCCATCATCCCAACTTTGACCCCTTGAATTGCCACATCATCAACTTCTGCTCCATTAGCGCGTTCTTCTTCAAGTGCTAATGTAACTCCTAGAATTGGTGAAGCAATATAAGGGTGTGTATTAAAGAATTCCAAGTGACGTTTTAATGCTGCTTTTCGATCTTCTTTTGATTTATATAACTTTTTAATCGCTGGAATCATCGAGAAAGCCCAGCCACCATTCTGCATACGTTCATAGTTCCAAGAACCCTGAATAAATGTAGATCGCCATGCAACGACTAAACGATCTCTTTTTGTTAATTTAATTTTTTCTGCCATTTGTCTTCTCCTCCTGCTGAATTAATAATCGTTTAAGATATCGTCAAGCGGGTCACCAGAGTTACCTCCACCACCATTTGAAGAACCACCCATTTTAGAAAGACTCAAATAAATAAGAGCTAAAGCCACACCCAATGCACCAAGAGCAATAAGTGTTAATTGAGAAATCGCAGCTATTACGAAACCAATAATGAAGAATGGCCATACTTCTTTTGTTGCCATCATATTAATAACTAATGCATAACCAACAGCAACAACCATTCCGCCACCAATAGCCATTCCATCAGTTAACCATGCAGGCATTGATTCCAAGAATCCTTGAACGCTTTGTGCAGGGATAAATAAAAGTGCTCCGGCAGGAATTGCAATTCGGATACCTTGTAAACACACCGCAGCGATGTGTAACACTTCAATTTTTTTTATATTTCCTTCTTCAGCTGCCGTATCCATCATGTGTACAATAGGAACAGCAAGTGTACGAACAATCATTGTTAAGAAAAGTCCTGCTACTGCAAGTGGTACCGCTACTGCAATTGCTGATGCAACACCGCTAACACCTTGTCCGCCTAATACTAAAATGATCGCTGATGCAACTGATGCCAATGCAGCATCTGGCGCTACGGCTGCTCCAATATTTGCCCATCCAAGTGCAATCATTTGAAGTGTACCGCCAAGAACAATACCCGCCTCTAGGTTACCTGTTACTAAACCAATTAGTGTACATGCCACTAGTGGTTGATGGAATTGAAATTCATCTAATATTCCTTCCATACCGGCTAGAAATGCAATTAGTATCACTAAAATTATTTCTATAGTAGACATTATGATCCCCCATTTCATTAAATTTGCTATGTAACTACGATAATTCAACCTTCGCTTTTTTTAGAATATCATCCATATTTGCACGAGAATCATTAGGTACTTTACGTACATCAAAATGAATGCCTTTTGCTTTCATTTTCTCGAAAGCCTCTACATCTTCTCTTCCCATAGAAAGAACCTTATTAACAACAACCTTTCCAGTTGAATGAGCCATAGAACCAACGTTAACTTCTTTAATATCCACGCCACCCTCTATAACTCTCAGGACATCTAGTGGGTTTTCAAATAATACCAGTGCATTAGTATTACCAAAACGGGGATCTTTTTCAACTTCAATCATTTTGCTGATTGGAATAACATTGGCCTTAACCCCTGGTGGTGCCGCCTGTTCGATTAATTTTTTACGAAGGTCGTCTTTAGACACTGCATCTGAAACTACGATAATACGATTTGGTTGTGTAGACTTTGTCCATGCAGTCGCTACCTGACCATGCAATAAACGAGAATCCACACGGACTAAAACGAACTTGATTTTCCCATCACCAACTACTGTACCGGGAGCAAGTCTGCCATTTGCTTTTCCATCTTTTGCAACTGCGATATCAGTATTTTCTTTGGGTTCCAGCTCTTCAGGTTTAATTCTGACCCCTTCCTTCGCTGTTTTAATGATATGTGCTGCGATCTCTTGAGCAGACGTAATTGATAAACGGGATGCATAAGCTTCAATCACCATTGGTAAGTTCAAACCAGCAACAATTGCCCAATTGTCTTTGTGTTCTTCATACAAGCCATTAGCTTGATTGAATGGAGTACCGCCCCATAGATCGACTAAAAATAATACCTCATCTTGATTATCAAAAGATGTAACTGCTGCTTCCATTTTTGCTCTCAAATCGTCTGGCCCTTCGTTTGGCATTAAGGTAACAGCCTTAACATTCTCTTGCTCTCCAAAAATCATTGCGCCAGATTGTAAAATGCCTTCAGCAAATTGGCCATGGCTTGCTAGGATAATCCCTACCATCTCTCTACCTCCTAAATATTTCATCCTAATTTTTTCTGAATTGACGCAACCAACACAACTTTTCTTCTTCATTTCATCAATCTTTAACTATTAAAAACCAACTTTTTCTATCCTTGAGAAAACCACCTCCTAGGCTATTTAAATCTCACTTCTTTTATAAAATTTTGTTTACTACTAAAAATGAGTTTGTGAATCTCCAATTCATCATTTTTCAAATCATTACTTAAAATACATAATTTCTTAGGTAAAAGGTTCATAATCTTATAAAATAACCCACCGTAAGAAAACGCTTTCAAAATATAGAAAGAACATACCGTTGAAAATCGTTGTTTCAAATACACTTACTCTAAACCTAATCAACTATAAATAGACTGAGTTGCGTCAAACCAAAATAGGAGTAAAACTCCACTTGCGAATTGCCTCATTGATAAGGAAAGCGTTTATTTCGAAAAACATGATTATCAATGCAAACAAACATGACAGAAATCAATTTAAAGTTCTTTCAAATGATAAAAATACCATGTAAGTTTTTAATTACGCATATGTTACTCACCAAAAGTTCAATTGAATGACAGACTATACATATTTATCCTTTTCCCAAATAAAGAAAAGCACTGTTATTCGTATAATGAAATCGATTCCACTTACTAAAAACATTGCCGTTCTATCTGATAAGATGATTTATATCGCCTGCATACAAAATAACAAACAAAAAAACAATAACCCCCTCTTACGAGTCAGAAGTTTGCTAAAGATAGCTATCTAGAAAACAGTTTGTAGTTGGAGACAGAAATTTGATAAAAGAGTTGATTCGTCGCAAAAGAATATTTGGCATTGGTATTTTTGATCTTGCTTAGATTGGATATTTGCTCAACTTTAAAAAGAGTATATATCAAATAATAATAATATTTGTAAAAAAACACATGAATATAACAATATAAAATCTCGTTTATTAGTTCTCAAAAGAATAAAACCACTATCACCCTCTACAACGGTTATATATTCATTATATCCATTGTGATTTTTTTCACAATGGATATAAATTGAACATTTTATGAATAAAACAATTCCAAATTATAAGAAATATATAGTGATTTTTTTAGCATACATTTTTTACTTAAATACCCCTTTGCATTATATGATCGATAGTAAACGTGGTTAACTAATTGATTTCTAATTGAAGTTTAATATATTAATTGCTTAATAAATCAATTGAAAACATATAGCTCCTATGATTCCTCCTATGGTACTACCAATTATGGGAATCCATGCGTATCCCCAATCCGAAGAGCCTTTATTACATATTGGTAAGATTTGATGTGCTAGTCTTGGGCCAAAATCTCGTGCTGGATTTAAAGCAAATCCAGTTGTTCCACCAAGAGATAAACCTATAGATACTATTAACGCTCCTATTATTATTGGAAGTAGTCCATCTGTAACTTTATTATGACTCATAGCTAAAATTGAAAATACAAATACTGCAGTGCCAATAATTTCACTTAACAAATTGGACGGCCAACTTGTTATTGCAGGGCTTGTAGAAAACACCGACAATATAATTTCTTGATTTTTAGTTTCTTTCCAATGCGGAAAATACTGGAGCCAGACAAATATTGAACCTAAAAAAGCCCCCATCAACTGTGCACCAATATATGAAGGAACTTCACTCCAAGGAAATAACCCTATACAAGCAAAAGCAATTGTAACTGCAGGATTCAAATGCGCACCACTTATGTTATCTACTATATATATAGCGAATGTAACTGCTAATCCCCAGCCAAGAGTAATTGCAACCCATCCGGAATTTTGTGCTTTGGATTTTTTCAGCAAAGTACCTGCTACAACGCCGTTCCCTAATAAAATAAGAACCAAGGTTCCAATTAATTCTCCCATAAATGGAGACATATTTATGACCCCCTTTGTTATTTCAAAAACCATTGTATAAACACAAGGGCATCATCAGCATCTTCCCCATCAAGAATTACATGTATTTCTGCTCCTCTTTTTAGTGCTAAATCAATTAATTGAAGAGTACTTTTTGCATTAACTTTTTTATCTTTAAATGTAAACTGAACCGAACAATCATAATCCCTTAAGCCATCTACAATTTCACTTGCTGATTTTACATAAATTCCAGCCTTACGAGTTACAATTAATTTTCTTTCGATTCTCATAAGATTAGCTCCTTTTATATTTTTATAATGGTTTTCACTTCAAGTACAGCCTTAAATCTTATATATTTCTTCTAATGTTTTGCCAATCCCTAATTCAACAACTGCTACGTAGGACCCTCTATTAATAGTGAATCTGCTATTTTGATTTAATCACTCTTAATTAGAGTTCCTCCCAAATTTAGGAATACAATTACAACTCATTCATTATAAATAGCCTCTTGAATTTATCTAACGCTTCTACCTACTTCATCGTTATCTACTTCTCCTGCAGAAACTATTAAAACACTGGAACTTAATTGGACGAGTAAAGCTTGTAAATCTCTTAACTAGTAGATAACCATTAGAAACTAAAGCTATTCCTGCATTACTCATCATAATTGCTCCCTAAGTTCATTAACAATTTCTTTTTCACCTATAAGAGATAAACATAAAGTTTCAAAGATAATAAAAGATGAGACTGCTCCTGGATCTAAATGACCAATAGACCTTTCTCCTAGAAAAGAAGCACGCCCTTTTTTAGCTAATAATGGCTTAGTTTTTTCCATTTGTTCTCTTGCAAAAATGATAAGACCAATAGGTTTTATTTGTTCTCCATTTCTTTGGATATACTTCAAAACAGGATCCCAAACATCAAGCATTGTTTTATCTCCTATCTGAGTTTTTCCTCTTAGACAGATGCCATCTACAGATTCTTGAAAAGCAATCCCCAATTCATTGATTGTAATTCTATTTTTCCCTTTCAAAACACTACCAGCCCTTAAAAATGCTGTTCCATATAAAGGCCCTGATGCACCTCCAACCTTTGAAATAAGTATCATTCCAATATCATGAAATACATTTCCAATATCATCATAAGCTGTATATGATATCTTTCTTTCAACCTCTTTAAACCCTCTATTCATATTAATACCATGATCTCCATCACCTATGAATTGATCAAGTTGCGTTAGGTTTTTTTTTTGATACTCAAGTTGTTTTGCAGTGAGTTGCATCCAATTGATGATATGTCTTGGTGTAATATACATGTTGGCCCCTCCTATTGTACACGCCAGTTAGTCGTATTTGCTGGATCATTAAGCAAAGCAGTTAATTGTTCATCTAGTTTTAATAAAGTAATTGAAAAACCGGCCATATCAATTGCTGTCATGTATTCTCCAACATATGTTTTACAGATATCGATACCGATTTTGTTTAATATTGTGTTAATCATTTTATTTAAAACATATAATTCCATTAACGGCGTTCCCCCTAAGCCGTTTACCATTACTGCAACTTTGTCACCAATCTTCAATTGCATATCACTTAAAATATGCTCTAAAAGGAGTTCAGCCATTTTATTAGCTGCTATCATACTAATACGATGAGTTCCAGGTTCACCGTGGATACCTATACCAACCTCTACTTCATTTTCACCAATTTTATAACCAACTGTACCAGCTCCAGGTATAGTACACGTTTTTAATGCCATGCCCATACTACCTATATTAGCAATTACTTTATTTGCAACATCTTCAACTTCTTTAAGCGATGCCCCTTTCTCAGCCATTGCTCCAGCTATTTTATGTACAAATATTGTTCCAGAAATTCCTCTTCTTCTCATAGTGTGTGAACTATTGTCAATAGCAGTATCATCATTAACAATGACTGTAGCAATTGGGATTCCCTGTGCTTCAGCCATTTCAGCAGCCATTTCAAAATTCATTATGTCTCCTGAGTAGTTTTTTACAATTAATAAAACCCCACTTCCAGCATCCACCTTTTGAATCGCTTTCAAAATCTGGTCTGGTGTAGGAGAAGTAAAAATTTCGCCCATTACAGCAGCATCAAGCATTCCTTTACCAACAAATCCTATATGCGCTGGTTCATGACCACTCCCGCCTCCGCTGACAATTGCCACTTTTCCTGGAAATGGACTATTAGCTCGAATAATTATATTTGTTTCAGCCATATTTTGTAGTTTATCAGAATGTGCAAACAACATTCCGTCAATCATATCCCTAACTACTTTTTCTGGATTATTAATAAATTTTTTCATGGCATCTATTCCTTTCCATTAGTCGCCGCTAGTACCCTAACATTTAATTTTATTCCCTCCTACAATTCCCTTTTATTATAAAAACCTATAATGATTTCACTTGGACATTTAGCTTTAAGCCTCCAATTCCATCTAAAAAGATTCTTCCAATGTTTGCTTGCTCAAATTTCCCTTTCCTCATGTGAAGTGCTCCAGTGAATACTCCTTTTTCATGCTCAAATAGCTCACTTTCAATTAAATTAGGGGGGATAGCCGCACAATTTACTAGAATAAACGACTTATCCTTTCTGAAAACAGCTTTATGGATACCTTTACCTATAAGTTCTTTTCCTGTTTCACTCTCTCCAGTAATAAGAATCGTAGAATCTAATTCTGCCACTTCATTCGCAACAAAGAGCGTCTTCATTAAAGTGTCACTATAAATAATAATGTCTGGAAAAGAGTTGTTTAGTTTTTTATATTTCGACAATTCACATTCTAAATACTTTATTCTTTTCTTTTCAAGAGTCAATTGGTCTAATAATGATTGTGTTTCATGAATAGATTCATCGTTAAAAGTATTCCGCTCAATTTTGCTATAAGTGTAGCTATGGCTCGAGCATGTAGGCCATTTGTAGTATGAATATTACTTACAATCCTTTGTATCATAAGAACCCACTTCATAATAATACATGCATAAAAATACATAAAACTCAACCAGTGAATTTTATGTATTTTTATTTTTATTATTAAAACCCCAACTATTATATAATAAGATTATTTATACAAAACCTGATAATATAGGTTATTAATACTAATTTTCCCATTTCATCTTTCTTAAAAAATAGTATTTGATTTTTGATAATCATAACACTATCTTTTAATCCGTCATATAACAGACGAAAAATATACATAAAATATTCATAATTCTGCACTCAGAATTTTGATAACATTAGATTCAAGGCTAGATTTTCAGCTTACTTATAAAAATATCAAGGAGTGATCATCATGGAACGTATCCTAATTAGCCCGCAAAAATATATTCAGGGAAGAAATGTAATTGAAAAAATTGGAGAGTATGTAAAACCGCTAGGATCCAATTTATTAGTTATTGCAGATGAATGTGTTTGGCATCTTGTTGGTGAAAAAGTTATGGAAAGCTTTCATAAACAAAATCTAAGCTTTGAAAAAGTTGGTTTTAATGGTGAAAGTTCTGAAAATGAAATTGCAAGAATTGAGAAAATAGGAAAAGAATTTGGTGCTGATGTAATCATTGGTATTGGTGGTGGTAAATCAGTAGACACGGCAAAAGCGGTAGGAGAAATTCTTTCAGCCAAAGTTGTAAGCGTTCCCACTATTGCCTCAACAGATGCACCAACCAGTTCTCTTTCTGTTATTTACTCTGATGATGGAGTATTTGAGAAATACAAATTTTATTTAAAAAATCCGGATATTATTTTAGTAGATTCCCAAGTCATTGCGCAAGCTCCATCCAGATTTTTAGCTGCTGGGATTGGAGACGGAATGGCTACATGGATTGAGGCTAAAGCAAATTTAGAATCACGAAAACCTGCTATGGCTGGTGGACTATCTACCTTAGCGGCTGCTAAAATTGCAGAACTCTGCTGGGATACCTTATTTGAATATGGAGAAGCTGCGCTTTTAGCAGTTAAACAAAAAACTGTTACTCCAGCAGTTGAAGCCGTAATAGAGGCAAACACCTTACTTAGTGGACTTGGATTTGAAAGTGTCGGGTTGGCTGCAGCTCATGCCATCCATAATGGTTTTACTGTTTTACATGATAAGACTCATGATTTGATGCATGGAGAAAAGGTTGCATTTGGCACATTAGTACAAATGGCAATGGAATCTTGGACAACTGAAGAGCTATATAACTACATTGATTTCTGTATCAAACTCGGCCTACCTACTACACTTGAAGATTTGAACTTAGGTGATGCAAGTAAAGAAGAATTGATGAAAGTTGCAGAAGCTGCCTGTCAAGATGGTGAAACTATACATAATATGCCATTTGAAATTTCATCAGAAATGGTTTTTGATGCAATTATTGCCGCTGATGCTTATGCTACTGAGTATAAATTAAAAAAATCAATTTAAAATTACAATACAAAAATTAATAAACTTTAATTAAACGTATTTTAAAAATTTAATTAAATGTATATTACACATTATTAAATTTTGTATATGTCCTTTAAGCATTTAGCAAAATAACAATACAATATAATAAAAACTAAATAAACATTAAAATTTATATGTATCATGAAATAATTTGAAGACTTCATCCAACACATAAAAGCACAAAATATTTAAACAAAACATAGCATTATGTCAAAATTAATCTTGTAACTAAATTTTCACACCAAAGATAAATATAGAAATAAAAAAACCTCTTTATGAGGTTTTTTCTAGTCCTATACTTTTGATAATAAAATAAGCTGTTTTATTATAAACAATAGGTTAGCAACACCATCTTAACATATGAAAACAAAAAATCTATGTGTCAATTTTTCAAACACCCTATAGTTTTTATGAGAATACTAAAAGAAATAACTAATAAAAAATGTAGGAGAAGTAATGGACTTAATTTATGCTGTTTCCAGTTTACCTACTCAACTAAAGTAAGACAATTTTAGAAAACCTAAAAAGAATAATCTCATTTTATTATTAAAAAATACAACAAATTGTTTAGATTTAGTAATAGAAGTAGTTAGTCTTGTACTCAAGATAAAAATTTTTTAGCCAAACTAGATTATTAGAATCGACACTTTTGTGTACATTTATATTACTTCTAGCTCACTTTTCATCCCTACCTTACAAAAATGGTATATATATATACATTTTAATTCGATTTCCTGTAGTTTATGAGAAGAAATATATTGTTTTTGAATGAATATTATTATATTTCCCTCTAATTTGTTTCATTTTTTGTAAGTTGTTATCCTACTAAATAGGGGTAATCATCACGTATAAAAATATCAGTATCGGGAGTTACGGCAATAATTTTTCAAAATATATATTAAAAGAATTTTAATAATGCCAAATATAATTTCTTTTTTAAATTATAAATTAGAAGTGAGGAGATATTATTATGATTATAAAAAAACATCCATTTTGTACTCTAGCAAAAACAGCTGTTGCATTAACTATGATCATTCCTACATCCCAAGCCATTAGCCAACCGTTTGCCTACGCTCAAGAAAATATAGCGAAATCTCAACAACAAGTAGCACCATTTTGGAATAAAAACAAAGATTATCCAGGTGAATCTTACGTTACATATGAAGGTAAGATTTATCATTCTGTATATTGGGTAAATGCAGGTACACTACCTACCCAACAATTTAGCGGTTGGGAATTATATACTGGTTCAGAATATATACCTGATAATAGCGATCCAAATGATTTATTTGGTGAAGGAATCACTTGGCCAACTCATGTTTTTGCACCATATGTAGATAACGGCATGAATCCTCAAAATCTATTAAAATATGCCCAAGAAACAAATACTAGTTTCTTCACGCTTTCCTTTATAGTGGCTGATAAAAATGGAAATCCAGTATGGGGAGGAAGTCATACCCCTATTGGAGATGGTAACTTAGATGATCAAATTAAACAAATTAGAAAAATAGGTGGAGATGTTAAAGTATCTTTTGGTGGAGCAAATGCTGGTAATATCCCTGGATTAGGTGCAGATCTTGCCGCAGCTATTACAGATGTAAATAAATTAAAAGATGCTTATAAAAGTGTAATTAACACATTACATTTAACACACACGGATTTTGATATTGAAGGAGTCTTAGTCGCTCACCCAGAATCTATCGAAAGAAGATCAAAAGCAATTGCGTTATTACAAAAGGAATTAAAAGCTGAAGGTAAAGATGTAAAAATTGGTTATACCTTACCAGTAATGCCTTATGGCCTAACTAATGATGGGATAAATGTGATTCAAAGCGCTATAAAACATGATGTAGATTTAAATTCTGTTAATATTATGACTATGGATTACGGACAACAAAACCAACAAATGGGACAAGCTGCAATAGATGCTATTAATAGCCTGCATGGACAATTAACTAATTTATATAAAGGTACTATTAAAGATTCTGACATTTGGAAAATGATTGCTGTTACACCTATGATAGGAAAAAACGATACTCAAAATGAAACTTTCACATTAAATAATGCAAAAGAATTGTTCCAATTTGCCAAAGAAAAAGGTATTGGGGAAATTAGTATGTGGTCAGTGTATCGTGATAAAAAAGCTATTGAAAGTTGGCAAATCGGTCAGGCAACTGGAGATGCTTCTGGATTACCCGATGTAGACGACGGTGCCTTTTCTAAACTATTTTCTGCTTTTAATAGTAGTACTGAAATTGACGTAATCGCTCCAACAGCTCCTTCTAACCTACGTTCTGTTAGTAAAACAACAACAACTGTTGAGCTACAGTGGGAGGATTCCACAGATAATATTGGTGTGAAAGAATATGAAGTTTATCGTGATGGAAAAAAAGTAGGAACAACAAAAACAACACGTTATGAAGATGCGGGATTACAAGCCAATACAAAATATAATTATACAATTAAGGCTACAGATGCAGCGGGAAATAAGTCAAAAAGTAGCAATGAAGTTTCAGTTACAACAAAAGAAGAGAATCCAGAACAAATAGCTCCAACAGCTCCAACAGGATTACAAGCATCAGAAACTACTACAAACAGTGTTCATTTAATATGGGAAGAATCCATAAGTAATGTTGGTATAAAAGAATATGAGATTTATCGTAACGGTACGAAAATAGCTACAAGTCCTTCAACTTACTATACAGATGAAAATTTACTGGCTAGTACAGAATATAGATATATGGTAAAAGCTATAGATACTCAAGGAAAAGTTTCAGTTGCGAGTAATGAAATCAAAATCACAACAAAAGATACCCCCTCTTCTGAGTATAAGGCATGGGATTCGTATGCTGCATATAAAAAAGGAGATAGAGTAGAACATCAAGGTAAAATTTATGAAGCAGTTCAAAGTTATCAAGGATACGGTGATCCAAATTGGATTTTCTCATTAGCTTTATGGAAAGTAATTAAATAAACCGTAAAACTATTAAATAAAAGACATCTTTCTTCTCAGATTGATGTCTTTTATGAATTGAAAATTATATTTTACAAATCTATTCTTTCATTTGCCCTAGACTATATTTTTCTATAGGTAATTCTTATTTTACATTACTATAATTTGATTAAGCATCATATTTTCTAAGTTAAGATAGAGTTTACATTTTTAATAGTTCGGACGAAAGTCCTAACATTAAAATTTATTTAACTATATATACAACTAAAAGAAGGTTTTAAGATGCAGATGAACACTAATACTATAGAGGACATCTATCAGGAGATATTAGATGGAAAAAGAAATAGATTTCCACCAAACACTTGGAAATTAGATAGAAATAATCAATTGGCCAGAAGAGTAACGAAGTATTTAGTAACAAAAATTTTGAATTGGAATGAAGAAGAGATAAAACAGAATTGGAATAACAAATTGATTGCAAAGTATCGATTACGAGGGGTATTGAAGCACAAATATGATAATAGTCCATATGCAATGATTAATGATTTATATCCGAATCAATTTAAAGAATGGGAATTTAGAATGACACCATTAAATTTTTGGACAAAAGAAAAGGCCTTACAATTATTAAAATGGTTAATTGAAGAAGAGGAAAAATTACCACCACAAAAACTCTTGCAAATTTATGGACAAAAATGGTTAATTAAACATCGACTAAGTGCACCTTTAAGGGTGATTTGGAATGGAAGCCCGTATGCGATGATTAATGATTTATATCCAAATCGATTTAAAGAATGGGAATTTAATAAGGCCCCTAATAAGTTTTGGACGAAAGATAAAACATTACAAGCACTAAAATGGACAATTGAAAAAAAAGAAAAATTAAATGTGGATCAATTGAAGAATATATACGATAATAAATGGTTAGTTCAATCAGGATTGAGCGGAGCCTGTCAACTATATTGGAATGATAGTCCATATGCAATGATTAATGATTTATATCCAGGTCAATTTAAAGAATGGGAATTTAAAATGACACCAAATGGTTTTTGGACGAGAGAAAAAGCGCTAGATGCCTTACAGTGGACAATTGAAGAAAAAGAGAAGCTGACAGATAATCAATTATTACAGCAATACACAATGCAATGGCTTAAAAATCATAGATTATGGACACCTGTAGTAAGATACTGGAATGGGAGCCCATATGCAATGATTAATGATTTATATCCAAATAAATATATAAAAAGCTCATTCAGTGGATATATAAATAAATTTTGATATTATTAGACACAACATATTTACGTAAAAACTTTAATTGCTAAACAGCAAACTATATATGCACTACTAATTAAAATAGGTATGATGATATTATCTATATGCATATTTCTTATCACAGGTATAGTAAATAAGCTCTGAACAGGTCTGAATATCACCGTTGAAATAAAAATAAAGCTAACTTTAAAGTGCAATATCAAGTCTCCATAAGGTAACGAAAAAGGCGCTTTCCTGAACGAAAACGCCTTACTCAAGGTTCTGTATTTACATGTAAAAGATCTCCAAAACAAATGGAATGGCGGTGTAATTGGTTAATGGTGTTGAATCAACTTATGGTTAACTATAAATTCGCCAAACGTATTAAAAAAAATAGTATTTACCTACCGTAATTTAAATGCTTCATTTGTTCGATAAGATAATTTGATATATCTGTGTTATTGCCATTTCGCAAGAGGAATTCCACTAACTCTTGCTTTTGAAGAACAGGATTAATAACCGCTCCATCTAGCTGACTTAGAATCTCAACAATACTATGATGTGAAAAACTCTTGATTACTTTAAAAAGTTCTGCATCACGTTTCTTTCGTTCGGCGGATTCTTCAGGATACCCAGTATTGAACGGTTCTTCAAATAGTTTCTCAAGCGTGAAGCGAAGATTTAATTCGCCCGCCCAACCGAAATTCAATCCAAGTGGCAGTGATGCACAGTTTCCATTATTTATCCTACCGAATAGGAACGCATCTGTTGGAGTTGGCAGATAACCGCTAATGACATTCGGAAGTGTATTACAGGCAATCGACATACCAACACCGCTACTACATCCGGTGATCACAAAATCAACTGCACCTGAATTTAGAAGTAGCCCAACAGCTAAGGACACTTGGATATAGCTTAACTCGGATTCTTTAAATGTAACACCAAAATTGAGCACTTCATATCCATGCCTCGCCACAGCCCTTTTTGTCTCTTCAAAAATCAGTTCATTTTTGCTAATTTGGGTACTTGCTTGTATCACCGCTATCTTCATTCTTACACGACCTTTCGATTTAATTATCACACAAATCGAAATTCAAAAGAAGATAAAAAAAGACAGAAGCAATCTTGCCTTAATATTTGCTATTCTAAATATTCGTTTCAAAAACTTACACAGATTTCTTAACAATCCCGTTAACTTGTTTCGCCATGAACCTTCTTACCTCTTCTTTACATATTCTCTTGAACTACCCCCACTTTTACTTCGTTTAGAAGTGAGGAATTCCTAAGTAAAGAGTTCAATCGAACTCTAGTTGATTAGGCTGCCCCCGCAGTCCTTACGGTTAGAAGCCTTATTGCTTCATTTGATTACTTCTTTCATTTTCATACGTTTAATTTTAAAATAGTTTGTTCCTCGTAAAATCAATCTACGAGGAGTCGAATTGATTAACAAAATGAAAATTTAGATTTTTATTTTGTTAATTATTGTCCATACACATTAATACCTTGTTCTTAATGAGTAAATTGGTTATTAAAAAGTGGTATTATAACTAATTCTAAATGCAAACATATTGTACAAGAATAAAAAAAATATTTACTTCCAAAATCTATAGTATTGATTTATTTATCGATTAAAATACATCCCTTGTCAATTAATTGATGTATTTTAGATATTTATTTGATAAAAAAGAAGGATGAATGTTCAATCAACTGACACAACTACTTTTTAGGAAGTGTGTTATAGTTAATTCAGAATCAATACTGCTTAGCAGCATTAATTCTCACCTATCTTTTATTTATTTGTTTTTACACCAACTTAAAGGAAAGACCAACTATATTTTTAGTTGGTCTTTCCTTCTGTTATTAGAATACGATTAAGAATCACTTAGTTTATATACAAATTACTATTTATTTTACGATAATGTACATATACTTCCGTATAGAATTCTACCGTTCTCTTGATAAAATATGAAAAACATAACTAGTTTAGGTATCTTTCAAAAAAATCAAAACAAAAAGAACTTGTAATATATAATTACAAGTTCTTTTTATCGTAGCTTCAACACATTGGAACTATAAACTTGTAAACAACAACATTAGAGGAAGGGGTGAATTATCCCCTTAAAATAATTATATAACTAATATTCATATTTTGAGATTAAAACCTTGAACATTTCGTTAATTTTAACAATCACTTTAATATTATTCATTTTTAACTTACATGAACATTTATAATTCTGCACATTACAATAAAATCAAATAACCTAAAAATAAAAATATATGTGAAATTTTTTATATTTTTTTGATATTAATTGAATATTTTATGATTATCATTTCATTTTCACTCTAATATTGCCATGTTTCTAGATTGCTATTAGAGTTTTACCTTCTAAAACTTACTTAAAATTGGTTAGTATTGAATACATTGACTGAAAATTGAGAAATCAAATGCATATTGATACTATTATCATATAAATTATCTGTCAGTCTAACTTCCATTACCCACAATAATGTTTTTCTATATATGTATAGAAATAATTTATCTGTCAGTAATTTATAGTTTATTATCATACATTAAAAAGGAGGAAGTAAAATTATGAAAAAGAAAATCATTACAGCAACTGCTCTGGCTGCAACATTAGCTACAGGTGCATTACCTACAACATCAGTATTTGCTGCTGAGACAGTTGCTCCTATCCAACAACAGGAATCACAAGTTAGTATTCAACCGTTTGCACAAAGTAATCTAGAAACGGCTGTTCAAGCTGCATTAAATGGTCCCGAAGTAAAAAAAATAAAAGTATTTGAGCATGAATTTAATGTAAAAGAAATTGAAGTTGTGGATCGAGGTGCAGCTGGTAAAGATGTATACGGACAAATCTCTCATCATTTAAGCTTCCGTCCAGATGATCAACTTTACTATAAATTCACAAAAAAAGATGGTGAGGTAACCGGATTCGAATTTCATATTGATAGAGGCGGCTGGACACCAATTGTAGCTCCACTTTTATCAATTCTTGCTGCATATAACGGAATTCCTGTTAATCCAAATGATTTAAATTCACTCGGTCAACAACTTGGTAAAGTTATCGATGGTAGTTGGGAACATGCAGGACAATCTATTGCTACTGCAGTTAGTTTAAGCTTTAATGAGAAATAAGCTTATAGGCATTATTTAGGATTACAGAGAAGTATTATTCGTAAGTTTTTCTAAAATGATATTATATGTAACAAATATATTTCTAACTTTAATGCATTAATACAAGTGAGACTCTCCCCAAAAGTCTTTTGATCTCAGATATAGAATGCATATAATTTTGCCACATAGGTTCTTAACAAATAAAAATCTATGTTAATTAAAATTAAGAATCATGTAGATCTTACTAATTTCAGCGATTCATTGTAATTCGGAAAACAGACGTCTAGTTTAAGACTTCTGTTTTCTTTGTATAATATTAGATTTGAATTGTATGCCCTATAAAGTACATGAAGTATGATAATATACTTTGTCATCATTTCACTAAACTTGCACTTGATTATTTTGGCCTTCCCATCCTTGTATGATTACATTTCAAAACTTATGTTCCCAGTGTACGATGGCTTTTGAGCAAATCTAAATGAAAATATTCCTCTCTAAATTTTAAAGCTAACACAATATTTTAAGGTAAATGACAATAGTAACTCTGATGGTAGCTAATATATTACCTTATTTGACTTTATAAACCCATTGGTACCTATTATAAATTTGGAACTATTTATAAAAACTAAATCTTCAAATTAATAAGCTCTATTATTCTCATGCTGGACTTTATGCATATGGTAAAAGCACCTAAATTATTATATAAGACTAATCTGTTTAAAATCAGGAGAGATATAATGAAGAAAATAAAGATAAAAAAACATTTAAAATTCGGGATTCTTACTTGTTTTACACTAGCGAGTTTATGTACAGCTTCAATAGTATTTGCTGATAGACATCCAGGTTATTCCTATGAGTCTGATTTAGGTTATCGAAATCCAAACTGGATGTCAAAATTGGAAGATACAAAAAGAATAAGCGAATTATCTATTCCAGGTACTCATGGTTCAATGGCTTTACATGGAGCGAGTTTTATTGATGAGAATTTGACAAGAAATCAAACAATGCCCCTATCTCAGCAGTTCAATGCAGGAATACGTTATGTAGACATGCGTGTTAAACGTGTGAAAAATTCTTTTGCCATGCAGCATGGTATTGTAAATCAAAAAGCAATGTTTGAAGATGTATTAAAAGAAACAATCCAATTTTTAAGAGAAAACCCTCAAGAAACAATTTTAATGCGCTTAAAAGAGGAAACTGATCCAGAGAACGGCTCACTGTCATTCGAGGAGATATTTAAAAGTTATAAAGACCGTAATGTGTCCTATTTTTGGGAACCTAATTCTGTACCATTTTCAGAAAGAAATAACCCTAAGTTAGGAGATATCCGCGGAAAAATTGTAATACTACAAAACTTCGCAGCATCTGAAGAATACGGAATTAATTATGAATCATTAAATATCCAAGATAATTTTGAAATTAGCGCTGGACCGGATGGAATGTATGAGAAATGGAGTGCAGTAAAAAACCAGCTTCTAAAGGCAAATAACGACTCTAACAATAATCATATCTATCTCAACCATTTTAGTGGTACAGGTGGCGCTACAGCATTATGGAATAATTATTATCCTTGGTTTGTTGCAAGTGGAAAGGAAAATCGAGATACTGGTAGTAACCCACAGTTAATTCAAAAAAACACAACAAATGAATGGAAAGACTTCCCTCGTGATACAAATGGTCAAGTATTTTATGGTGGAATGAATACAATGGGGACAGATTTCATACTACAAGGTGGTATCAGACATTCTGGTATGATTGCAGCTGATTTTCCAGGTCCAGGTTTAATAGATAGTATCATTAAATTAAATGGGATAAACGTTAATGAAAAAGAGATATTAATTTCCCACATTTCTTCTGACTCTAAGCCATTGCCTGGAGAAAAGAACCGATCCAGCCAAAACTTTAGTATAAATAATTTACCCCCAGGGACAATCGGTTTAAAATGGATTATTGAGCCTACCCAGGGAGAGACTTCTGACAGTATCTCTTTCAATATTATGGTCGATGTTTCTCTGGGTCTAGATCGTGTTAGTTGGAGCAATATTTCAAATGAGTCCAGGACTGCAGCAGATACAAATTCTAAATATTATATCGCAAATCCAATTGGTGTGAATCACCCATTTACAGTAAAAGTATATGCTATTACCAATTAAATTTTTTAAAGGATTTCTTTATCCCTCCGTCGGCTTAAGAAGTTCAATTACCTTATGTATCAATATAGCATTCTCTCCAGGTATGCTATATTAAAGGCAACAATAAAAAAGAATCTAGAAATGCCACTAGATTCTTTTTTATTTTTAGAAACAATTCATATTAAGATAAAAATGCTTTTATTCTATTTAGTATAAAATTCTATGAGATATCTAACAAACGAAAGTAGAACCTGCCTTACTACGCCCATCAAGCCAATTTTTGGTATTCTATGAACTTGTGCCTATAAAATTAATATTTTGATACGCTTGCCAAATATTTCTTGATGGATAAATATATCTTTCCGAAGTTCTTTAGCAAACAAATGCTATTCATTTTTTAATAAAAGCGCCATCCTTTCTATAGATTTCTATAAAAAGAATGACGCTTTCTATTAATTATAATCATAAATTCATCTTAGAGTATTGGTAATATAACTAGACTTATTCCCATGCAGCGAATGCTACATAATCTTCTTTACCATATTTGTTTTTATATTCATCTTTGTGAATTATATCAACTTCTCCAACATGGTCTGGCTGAAATCCTGTTCCATCTCCATTATCAATAGGTTTCACTAGAGAAACTAACATAAGCCCCGTAACTTCAGATTCTTTAGAAGTTTGCTTCACTGGAAGTCCTTTAGATTTAAGATCTTGCTTTTGTTTTTCGGTAAGTTTAAGTACTGCTGCTTCAGAGATCTCTGTGTTCTTTTTACTTTGCTCAAGTTTGTCCATCTCTGATTGTTTTGCGGCTTCTTCTGCCTTACTCTTTTCAAGCTTAGTCATTTCTTCAGGTTTAGCGGCTTGTTCAATTTTATTTTTTGTAGCCTGTGATTCGCCCTTAAACTCCTCAGCATTTGCATTCATTAAAGAAAAAGTAGATATACCTAATACAGCTGTCAATCCTAAAGCTGACCAACGATACGATTTTTTATTAAATTTTTTTATCATAAGAATTCTCCTTTTTAATGCTTTTTTATTTTTACTTAGATTTGCTAAACTAGGCATTTGATAATAATTTGAATAGTGTTCTAATAATGTAATGATTGTATGCCCGTATTCGATTCTTTCTTCCGAATCAATAAAGGTAAGAGCCAATGCATCACATGCAATTTCTTGATCTTCGCGCATTGAATAATAGGCATACCAAAGGATTGGATTAAACCAATTTAGTATAAGCAGATGATGCATAAGCCAATTAACCCCAACATCTCTACGTTTAAAATGAGCTAATTCATGATAGAAAATAAACCGTATCTGATTATCATTTAATCGTTGTATATGCTGCTCACATAATAATATTCTAGGTTTTCTAAATCCAAGGAGTGTCGGACTAGCAATCTTGCCGGCTAATTGTAAAGGAATATCTTCTTTTATAGACATCGTTTCTTTACAACCCTCAAAAATATTTAAAATCCTTTCATCTGTTATAATTGATTGCTTTTGTATGTATAAATATAAACGTCTATTTGCAATTAGTGTTAAAGCCCCTAAACAAAAAACACCTAGTATCCATACATATAAACAGATTTCATACATAGATATGTGTTTGGCAACCTTTTCTTTTTCTTTGGAACTCGATTCAACCAATGGTTTATTGGAATCATTCGAATTAACAGCATACTTTGCAGGTTCATTCATTACTTTTAAACCAGAAACATTCGCTTCCTTCTGAATTAGAGAAGTAGAAGTTACATATCCATGTGAAAGTATGGAGTATAAGCTATAAGAACTATCGGGTGACCAAGGTAAAATTAATCTTACAATCAGAATTAGCCACAATGCGTAATGCCATCTTGCTGTTAATTGATTCCTTAGTAGAACTTTGACACATAAGATAAAACCTACCAATATACTGGCCATAATGGTAGTTTCTAGTAGCCAATCAAAAAGAGTAGAGAGATACGTATGTATTAACATATCCATTACAATTATTCTCCCTCCTTTTGATTATTTTTATTTTTATCATCTAGAATACGTTTGAGCTCATCGATCTCTTTGGAAGATAACTTTTCTTCTTGTAAAAAATTAACAAGTAAAGGTTTTAAAGCAGCACCATAAAAACGTTTAATAAAAGATTTAGTTTCTACTTGTAAATAATCATCTTGTGAGATTAAAGGGCCATACATATACGTTCTTCCTATTTTCTGCTGAGAAAAAATTACTTGTTTTTTCACTAACCTATTAATTAATGTTCTAACCGTTTTTGGATTCCAATCCATTTGTCCTTCAAGAGCTTGAATTATTTCATTAGCCGTTTGTGGAGATTTTGACCAAAGGACTTTCATTACTTCTAACTCAGCTTCAGATATCTTAGGTATTTTTTTCACGTTTCCAATTTCCTCCTTCCTTTGATTACAAATGTAATCCTAATATCGATACTACATTTGTAATCTTAAATTTTCAACCCCTATTTTAACATTGGAATAAATTACTTAAAATAGGTTTATTATTAAATAAATATAGACTACAAATGTANNTACATTTGTAGTCTATATTTGTCAATCTTATTTAATATCACCCTAATAAAACATCCCCATATGTTTTAAGTAAATCATTATACTTTAATTAGCTATGCCCATTCTTTCCTTTTTCTTTGCAAGATAACCTGTTCTAGTTAGTTGGATAAAAATATGGCGACAGCCGTTTGCCATCAAGTTAATAAAACTTAGATAGTCCTTAATTAAAAAATAGGAATAAGCCAGTTATATATATCAATCCAAAGTTCTTTTCATACAAGAAAGCCAAAATCTCTTCCCCATATTAATGAGAAATTTCTATTACTATCAAGCAAACCGAAATTAGGGGAATTTAGTTAATAGAAAGCGTTCTTCTTTTTCTAAAAAGCTAAATTATTAAATTAAAGAAAATATATACCTTTCAGTTCCCTCCTACAGATAAAGCAACTTACCCCGCTTCCTAATACCTACTGATTTGTTATACAAAATTGAATTCCTTAAAAATTTGAATTTAAAAATACCCAGGAATACAATAAATATAGTATATACCCTATTTTTTAGAAAGAAGGATTAAACATGAAAACCAAAGTAGTTAAATCAATTGAAGATTTGCAATTGAAATCATTTGAAATGATGACAAATTCTTTTTCTTTTAAATCTATTTTGCGTGGAACTGGTATGACTTTTGTAATTATTTTTGGATCATCTTTGATTAACGATTCTTCTTTATTTTCATTAAATTCTTTGATGGTGATATTGGGTTTCTTTTTAATCTTTACGCCATATATTTTTAATATTGCTGAGAAATCTAATATATGACTCAATTTCCGACGTTTAATCATTGACTTAAAAATTTTAAGAACCCAAAACAAAAAATTCTCATACTTTTAATTAAAAGGTGTGAATTTTTTCGTTTGAGTCTATTTACCTTTAAATTTATAGTAAGGTGATACTACTTCAATTAATTAATTTTTATTTCATTTTATAATTTTACAAATGGGTGCCTGTATCTTCTCTACAATACAATTCCCCTTATGTAACTATTTATATAGTATAGATTTCAAGGTAAAAACACCTAATACCCCTATACAAAACTGTAAGAGTATCTTCAACTTTTTAATATTATATTTATATAAAATTTGCCCTTTCTTGAAAACCTACTATACTATAAAATTAAATTAACAAATATTATTTAATGGAGGTTCATAATGAATAAAACCGAACTAATTAACCAAATATCTGAGAAAACATCACTTACTAAAAAAGAGGCTACTGCATCTGTACAAGCTATCCTAGATCAAATTACACAATCTCTTCAAAAAGAGGAATCCGTACAGTTAATTGGATTTGGTACATTTGAAGTACGTAAGCGTTCTGCACGTACTGGGCGCAATCCCCAAACGGGCGAAGAAATGCATATCCCAGGAGGAAAAGTACCTGGATTTAAAGCTGGAAAAGCTTTAAAAGAGGCTGTTAAATAAGGTTTAATTATCTATCTAAAAAGGAATGGAGATTTTTATCTCCATTCCTTTTTAAATTAATCATATATTTTTTCGGAAAATAATTAACTAGTTATTTATCATTTTCACGATTCCCATACCGTACACACTCTTCTAGTCGTGGTATTTCTTTTTTAGATGCTAGGTGCATCTTTCACTGCTAATTTTTTCTGACTTAAATAAACAGCTCGATCCGATTTTTTTGCAACTTCCTGTGAATGCGTTACAACAATTACACATTTATTTTCTTGATGAGCGAGCTCCTGGAACAAATCAATAATGTCATTTGCTGTTTCTTCATCAAGGTTTCCTGTCGGCTCATCCGCAATCAATAAATCAACATTACAAGATAATGCTCGGGCAATTGCTACACGTTGTTGTTGTCCACCGCTTAGTTGTAAGATATTTCGTTTCGCTTCTACTTCTGTGAGTCCTACCTTCTCTAATAATTCTAATGCTCTTGCTTTTTTATTTTTTACCTTTACACCTGTAATTTCCATTGCCGTTAGTACATTCTGAATGGCAGTCATATAGGTAATTAAATTATAGGATTGGAAAATTACGGATACATTTTGATTACGGTATCGATCCAAACCAATTTTTCTAATATCCTTGCCATTATACAGTACATAACCATTTTTAGGTATATCCAGCCCACAACCTAAGCTAAGCGTGGTGGTTTTACCAGATCCAGATGGTCCTAAAATCGTGTAGAAATGCCCTTTTTGAAAAGAAAAATTAACATTATCTAGTATCTTTACTTTTTTTCCGTTACTTTCATAATAATAATCTAAGTTTTTAAATTGTAAAATCGTCTCCATATCGAGCCTCCTTATTCATCTTTTAAAAGGATTTGTTTTGGATTTAAGCGTAGAATAGATAATGCCGGAAGAAGCGTTGCTAATATAGCAATAGCTAGTCCAATCCCTCCCATTTTTCCTACGTCTTCTCCTGTTACACTTACATTAATTTTATCTATTGGATCCTCTTTTTGATTTTGTACAGTTCCGCCTGGTCCAGCCACCATTACAGTTCCATTTTGTGAAGTGTCTGTTTCTTCTCCTGCTGTAGCAACTTCACTCGAAAGTAAATTATCCCCTACGAATTGAGAAACTTTAGCTCCTGTTGTTAGAGATAATCCAAATGCTAAAATAGCGATACATACTACTTCTACTACGAACTGCGCCATCAGTTTCCATTTTTTCTCTCCAATGGACAATAAAATTCCCATTTCCTTACGACGTGCTTTAATCGATAACATAATAATTAATCCTAAGATAATTGCACCTGCAATAGATACCATATAGATAATCATTTGAGAAGTAGAAGCGATATTTTCGATAGGACCAATCATTTGTTTGTACAATGAATCATGTGCATCTAACTTAAAATAATTAAAATCAATATCAGATTTTTTTGCTTCTTTTTTAAATGCATCAATGTATTGTGGGTCGTTCAATAAGTACACAACTTGAATACTACTCATACCTTCATCTACTTCTAACTTTTTTAAAGTAGAGTAAGGCATATATAGCTTATTAGCTGGATCCATCATAGGAGGGGCATGCTGACCCATTGGTTGCTCATTCGTTTCATAAATACCAATAATTTCAAATTCAAGAGTTTGCTTCTTATCCCCTGATTGAATTTTAATCTTATCTCCTACTTTCAAATTGTTTTGTTCCGCTAATCGTTTTTCCATTAAAGTTACATTCTGATCTTTCATCTTTTCTGTAATTGGTTTCCCATCAATGATTTTACTTTTTCCATTTTTAAAACTTTCTTGTAATACAGTTTTACGAACTCCTTCTATTATAAGGGAAGAATTCATATCTATTTCTGAGCCCGAACCTGATCCACCCGCTGCTGCCACCATTCCAACTCTACCTTTTCCTTCGTCTTCTCCTTCTGAAGCACCTACTAGTTTAAATCCATCCGAAATTCCGAAAGTATTGGTTATGTAATTATAATCTTTTACATACTTGGACTTCGCTAATTGATCTGCTTCTTTTGTGTTGAGCTTTGGTGGTTTAGGCATCTCTCCAGTTTCCCTAGCTTGTTGACCTAATTTATCAAAATCAAGACCTAAAGTGACATCTGCACCTAATTTTTTTCTTGCTGCATCCGCAGCTTTTTTTGATGCATTTTGGATTGCAAATCCTGCCAACACTAAATTTGTAACAATCAGAAAGACCGCCATCAAAATTAATGATGTTCCTATTCTTTTTTTCATACTGAGAATTGCGCGTTTTATAAAATTCATTTTTCCTAACCTCCTTGATAGTTGTTATTCTAAATACACTATCTGGAGTTTATATGAAGATATTCAGTAGATTATCTAAAGATATTAGGGCTTATCTGGAGTGCATATGTAGTGATTCGTTAATATAGTCAAGAAAAGCTGGAACACAAATTAAAATATGTAATCGATTTTGAACATTGGTAAAGAGTCAGTCCATTTAATGTGGAATGAGGACAAACGGAATAATAATAGGTATAAAATATTAGTCACCAACCAATTAACTTGAGGAAGGAATACAAACACGGGATAACTCCCTTTATTTATGACCCCTACAGTACAAGATGAGATACTATCGCTAGAAAAATTAGCCTCCTCCATGGAATACCAATGTAGACATTCTTTTTGCTTCATGACGTTTACCACCTCTGATATATCTAGTACCCACACAAAAAGCACATATAAAAAAACCACCGAAAGGTGGCTATATTTTTAAGCGGCACTTGTTTAATCCGCTAATTTCACGTTTTTTATTAGTTTTTCACCATTTCGATAAACTGTTACTTTAATTGTATTCCCCAATTTTTTCTTTTTATATAAATATTTTCGGAATTGAACGACATTTTCTATTTTTTGTCCATCTAATGCAATCACAACATCATATTGTTGCAATCCACCTTTTTCTGCTGGTGATTGGTATGAGATATTCCTCAATACTGCACCATTTGATATCTCTTTTGGTAATTTTAATTGATTGCGTGCAGAATCTGTCATTTTCTCCACATCTAATAACTGTACACCCATCATCGGACGTTTAACTGTTCCATCTTTCTCAAGAGACTCTAGGATCGTTTTGGCTATATGAATTGGAATTGCAAATCCAATTCCTTCAACAGCTTGTTGTGCAATTTTACTTGAATTAATTCCAATGACTTCACCCTGTTCATTAAACAAAGCTCCTCCACTATTCCCAGGATTAATAGCTGCATCTGTTTGAATTACCTGTGCTTGCCAATCAACTTGTTGATCTCCAAGAGTACTAACAGGTATTTCTCGTTCCTTACTACTAATAATCCCCTTTGTTACACTACCTTCTAACCCCAATGGATTCCCAATAGCTATTACCGTTTCCCCTGTACGAATTTTTTCTGAGTCTCCAAGTGTTGCAACTCTTTTTACATCTGCCCCGTCAATTTCTAATACTGCTAAATCTAATAATGGATCTGTCCCTACTACTTTAGCTTGAACCTTTTTACCATTATTCAATTTCACTTCTACTTTATTCGCACCGTCTATCACATGATTATTTGTAACAATGAAAGCCTTATTGCCGTTTTTTTTATATATGACCCCTGATCCCGAACCAGCTTCTTCTGATTGATTTTGCATATTAAATGAACCTGCATTTTGTTTATAGTTAATGACACCTACGACAACTTCTTTTGCAGATTCAATCATATTTTGAGGATTGCTCACATCTTCTGGTTTGTAAGAGATTGGCGTAGCCTGATTTACTTCGTTATGCTTAGAAGATTGACCTGCACTTCCTTTGATTTCATTTATATAAGGAGTGGTCAATCCAATGGTAATTGCACCAATCACTGCACTAATTATTCCTGTGAAAAAATACCCTGTTTTTTTATAGACTTTATTCCTATTGCTTTCTGTTTGATTTGTATCATAGTGTCCCATTGTGAACATCCCTTTCTCCTTTAATTTACAATTGAATGTTTTTATCTTAATATTTGAAATACGATGTATGAATGTAACATTTAAGAATCACCATTTCAAAAAAAGAAAATTTCACCTTTAGGCATGTTTAAACATAAATCAACTGTTTTTTCGTAGGGGTAACATTATATTTGAAATTTCCTATGAATATATGTATAACGATATTCAAACCCACTTCGAGCTTGTCTCTAAAAAAAGAGCCTATTCGGCTCTCAACAAATAGAGTATTCAATGTACAAAGTAGGATACATGTTTATACAGGTGTTTTGCAAAAAGTGGAAACAAGGGACAATAAACATCCATTAGCTTATTTATTCTTTTGTTATAAACTTAGATTCTAGCATTCTCGTGAGAATGGATGGTAATAGGTTTGTGTGTAAATAAGAAGGAAGGGATAAAATTTGATAGATTGTGTAAGTCGTCAACATCATGTATCATTCCTTTCTATTTGGTACATGTATCATACAAACTTAATCTGTATTCTATATGGAGCTAATCTAGAGTTATAGTAAAGATTTTCAGTACCTAATTATGGAATACAAAAATAGAGAGAATCAATTTAATCCTCCCTATTTTTGTTCACTAGACTTATATAGTTTTCTTTTATTTACACTTGTGTATTTGTTTAAGCCCGGTGCTGGTTTCAATTTTTGTTTTTTCTCTTTTATGCGTCTATTATTCGAATGAGGGGCCATCCACAGTTGTACATCTAATAAAGAAAGAATGATGTTTGCTTCTAGTGACATCTTGATTACCTCCCTCTGTCTTGCTATGTATATAAACTATCTCATGCATCTAGAGCTAATTTGAAATACATGTAGTTTTCTTATGAAGTTTTTATAGTATTTCTAATACGTCTCCACATCAACTCCAGTTTGGAAGGTTATAATGACTACAAGAGGTGATATTATGAAGAACTATCACATTCTGGTGGTAGAAGATGATCAAGAAATACAAGAATTAATCAAACAATTTTTAATGACACAACAGTATAAAGTTATAGTTGCATCAGATGGATTAGAGGGCATGAAACAATTTAATAAGCAGTCCTTCGATTTAATTCTTCTAGATGTGATGATGCCAAACCTGAATGGATTTGAAGTTGCCAAAATGATTCGAAGTCAGTCAAATATACCAATTATTATGCTAACTGCGCTAGAAGAAGAACAAGATCAAATGAAAGGATTTGATCTTGGAATCGATGATTATATTACGAAACCTTTTTCTTTCCATGTTTTGATGAGACGAGTCGAAGCAGTACTGAGAAGAAGTAATAATCAAAGTACGGATAATCATTTTGTATTTAGAGAACTACATGTCGATGGCGATGCATATAAAGTATATGTAAATAAAGTTGAAGTTCCCTTAACGACAAAAGAATTTGAAATTTTGCAACTACTACTTCAAAATGAAAAAAAGGTACTCACAAGAGATAATATCGTAGAAAAAATTTGGGGATATGAGTATGCCGGGGACACACGAATGATTGATACACATATGAAAAACATACGAAAAAAATTAGATATACCCTATATTAAAACAGTAAAGGGCATTGGTTATAAAATTGATGAATAAGATTGTAAAAATCATGAAGATGAAGAGAATTACCTATAAACTCTTTATGACTACATCCCTCATTTTGTTAGCCTTTGCAACCTTGATTTATGTAACTTTATACTTCTTTCTCCCTAAATTTTATGAGCAATACAAAACAGATCAGCTTCAAACGGGAATCGAAGAAATAATTGATAAATCTAAAAATCTTACGCTTCAAAATGCAATACCACTTGTTGATGAATACGCACAAAAAAATAATGCGGTGATCTACCTTCAAAATAATGAGGGAAGACTTATTTATTCTCCTTCTATTGCTTTTCTTCAAAGTACTATTCAAGAGGGTACTATTCAAGGCGGTACTCAAGCAAAAGGTTTTGTTAAAACAGTACCAGCAAGGAGTTTAGATAATCCTCGTAATTCATATGAGGTTAGCAAGCCAATACAATTCCAAGATGTTAACTTAACGCTTGTGGTGTTCGCAACATTTCAGCCGATTGATGAAGCTTCACAGGTCTTAGTACGTTTTCTACCCTATATTAGTATCATTGTACTGGTTATTGGTTTAGGAAGTGCTTATCTCTATTCAAGGTTTATTACTAAACCACTTATTTATATTAATAAAGGTGCACAAAAGATGGCAAAATTGGATTTCTCCGAAAAAATTGAAGTTCGTTCTATGGATGAATTAGGGGAATTGTCCAATAGCTTGAATGATATGTCTATAAATTTACAACAGGCAATTTTTGATTTACAAAAAGCGAATCAGCAATTAAAAAGTGATATTGAAAAAGAAAGAGAACTAGAAACAAAGCGAAGGGAATTCTTTGCTATTGTAGCACATGAATTAAAAACTCCTCTTACTGTTATGAAAGGATACTTAGAAGGGATGATATATAATATCGGCCCTTATCAAAATCGTGACCAGTATTTAAAGAAAAATTATCAAATAATTGAAAGTCTGGAACAACTGGTTCGCGAAATTTTAAGCATGTCAAAATTAGAACAACATACCTTTAAACTTCAAGTGGAAGAAGTAAATCTTTCGAGATCAATAGATACAATTGCCAAAAAACTCGAATTTTTTGCTTCTCAAAAAGGCATTCAAATAATAAAAGAAGTCGATTCTGATATTTTTGTTTATACGGATTATGTTCTTTTAGAAAAAGCATGTAAAAACATCATTCATAATGCGATTATGTATTCACCGTATAACGAAAAAGTCTATATAAAGTTAACAAAGGATTCTAAACAAAACAACGTCCAAATGCGAGTTATCAATACAGGTGTCAAAATAAAAGAAGAAGATATACAACATATTTTCAAACCATTTTATCGAATCGAAAAGTCAAGAAATCGAAATACGGGAGGGAGTGGCTTAGGTTTATATATTGTAAAACAAGTTTTCGAGTCCCTTTTTATCACATATTCTATAAATAATACCAAACAAGGCGTAGAATTTTTAGTTACCATTCCATTATCCAGCAAATAAACATCAAAAGAGTCTCAATCTCATTTCATCCTATAAAAATGAGATTGAGATTTTTCATATTATGTTGGGTATGGCAACCCAAACATAATATGGTGAAGAAAATTCAGATAAAAACATTATTCATTTGACACATAAAGATCCAAAATAATACACTTGCAAGTGTATTAACGGAAGAGAATTTATGAAACAAAAAAGTATTCATAGTGTTTGTAATATAAGTATGATCCCTGAATTGTATATTAATAAACCATTTGTAGACGGGATAGAAATATTTTTTGTTACACAAACTGGCCGACTGTACTTTTTTCACTACAAACTGATAACTTAACAGCTGGGTAGAAAGTGGTGAGTATACTGGACCAGATATGACTGATTTCAGATTTCACATTTTTTGTCAGTATTTCCTTTCATCATATCTAAAACAGATTTATATGCTTAGTGACAAGGTCGATCAAGCTATATAAGCAGATAATCCATTCTACTCATTCGCCATATTATGCATAATAATCTATAAAATACGTATCTATAAATTAAAGATCTAAAAAAGAAAAAATCTGAAAATCCTTCTGACGTAAGGAGTTTCAGATTTTTTTATTTTAGTAATACCCTTTGCAACAAGTTGCCATTAGGATAGTGTATCAGCAACTTGTAGCTATTACTATGAATGCTAGATTCCTCAAAATTATTCCATATTTTTTCATTTTATTTATATTATTCTATGCTTTATTCTAAATTATAATTCCATATTTATGGACAAAAGTTTAAATTTATGGAATTTTGTACAAGCTATTTATACATCATTCTTAATTAGGAGGGATTCTTTATGTTTGGTCTAGGAAAAAAAAGAACTCCATTTGGTGAGTATTTAGATCACAGAGGAATCAAACAACAATGGCTTGTACAAAGGACTGGATTAAGTAAATCTCTGATAAGTGATTTAGCAAATAAAAAGGATCGTATTCCCACTTTAACATCTGCAACTAAAATCATTAGAATACTAAAAAAATTTGATAAGCATATTGATTATCAAGATTTTTGGAATATTGATATTTAAAACTTCTAGAATGTACTACACATCTAATTGTCTCTAATCCAATCGTGTAGATTACTAAAAACATAGATTTTTTCCTTTACAACTATTGATTATTTAACACTTATAATACAAAAATTACTTTTATTAAAAAGCATATAAACTTCTATTTAGCTCTGTTCATATCCCCGCTTAAAATAATTAATGATTACATCCCACTTCATTTTTGACAAATCAATTATTTAATAACATTTTTTGTTAGAAAATCTAAATTTCGTTGTTTTTTATCCAGAAGCCTTAATATACATTTGATATTATTCTAAAATTTATAGCGCACTATTCGAACATTTTGTGAAAATCACCAAAAAACATCACAAACTACTAGTAGTAGGTATTAATTTCCTGTGTTTGTTCCAAACACCGTGTTAAACTGAAGGGGTTTAACAGATCTACTCTAATAACATTAATGAAATGGGGTATTTACTTGAACTTTCCACAATTAAAAATCGGGCATATGATGCCAAAGGTCCCAATTCTACAGGGAGGAATGGGCGTAGGCATTTCATTAAGTAAACTTGCATCTGCAGTTGCAAATGCTGGAGGAATTGGGATTATATCAGGAACTGGTATTTCCATAGATGAAATGAGAATGCATATTAGGAAGGCGAAAGAAAAGATTCGGAATACTGGTTATATTGGAGTAAATGTCCTTTTTGCAATGAATGATTTTGCTGAAAAAATGAAAGCAGCCATTGAGGAAAAAGTTGATTTCATCATATCTGGTGCTGGCATTTCACGAGATATGTATACTTGGGGGAAAAATGCCGGCATACCAGTTATTTCAATAGTATCCTCAGCCAAACTCGCTAGATTATCTGAACGCTTGGGTGCGGCCGCTGTTGTAGTAGAGGGGCATGAAGCAGGAGGACATCTGGGTACCGATCGACCTTTATTCGATATATTACCGGAAGTAGTTGCAGCAGTCGAAATTCCCGTAATTGCTGCTGGAGGAATTATGACTGGGAAAGATATTGCTCATGCCTTAAAAATGGGTGCATCTGGTGTGCAAATGGGTACAAGATTCGTTGCAAGTAATGAGTGTGACGCACCACTATCCTTTAAGGAAAAATATATAAATGCTCGATTAGAAGATACCATATTAGTCAAAACAACTGTCGGGCTCCAAGGTCGTGCGGTTAAAAATAACTTTACTAAATTAATAGCTGATAATAATAAAAAGATAAAAATAAAAAAGTGTATAAATTGCTTAAAAAACTGTTCTTATCGTTTCTGCACGCTAGATTCTTTGATAACCTCTATGGATGGTGATTGTGAAAATGGTCTTGTTTTCGCAGGTGCACGAGTAAATGAAGTCAAAGAGATATTGCCCGTCCAAACAATTATTAACAATATTATGATGGAATATAGAGCATGTATTTAAGGTAGAATCCATGTAAGTTTTTTAAAAGATATTTAATGTTGTAAATTCTTATTTTCCTGACGATACATCAACTAATAATTATACTCCGGACATTATTGGTCATAAAAAAGAACACCTACAAATGCTGTAGGTGTTCTTTTTTATTTATAATTGGATAATTTCTCTTATTTCTTCTATAGGTAACTTCGTAAATTTGGCAATATCCTCTACAGACATTCCGTTTTTATACATACCACATACCAATTGTATACGTTCGGCTTTTTTGCCTTCTTCAATACCCTTTTCAATACCTTTTTTGATTCCTTGCTCCTCTGCGTGAGCAAACTTTGCAGCTTCATCCATTAGGGTTTTTTCCCTCGCTTCATAGGCTTGTCGGAATGTCGAATCTTGACTCATTCGCTCCCACTTATTCATTGCTTTTTGTAAAATCGGATCTTGATTCATCGCAATGTCCTCCAATGTTTGAGTTAAGTGTTCATCTTCATTTGCCGGAAGTAATAACAGCCAACGAACAAATGAATCTTCCCACGGATTAACTTTCTCTTCCCGCCATTGTTCCATTAGTTTAGGAAGCTCTATAACATGAATCTCTATATCATCACTAAACTGCTTTTGCTGTTGTACATTCCATAGCTTTCCCGTTGTATGAAATTCCTCATATTCGGGAAAAAGTACGAAGTTTAACAAATTAATAGTAATTGTTTTACTAAGAGAGCTGTAAGGCATCCCTTTTTGTAACTGTGAAGTATATAATTTACCCCAGTAATACAAACTTCGTTTAATCATGTCGTGATTATTATTCAGCTGAATTTCTACGTTTACTTTAGTACCTGTGTCTAATGTGGCTGAGACATCTAAAATTGATAATTTATCATCCTCGTGTTCTCGATGTAAATGTGGATCCTCTAATTGTAGTGACATAATAGGTGATTCTAATGAATTCTTTAGCATGGCATTTAAAAATGTGATAAGAATATCCTCACTACCACTTGTCCCAAATAATTGCTTAAAAGCAAAATCAATTCGTAAATTTACTAATGACTTGGTCATGACTTTCCTCTTCCTGTCTAAGAAACTCTCTTTTCTTTATTGTACATAAAAATTAGGTAATCATGCAAATAGGAACATTCACAAAAGATAGCGCTATCATTCTTTTCAAAAATATATATTCACTAGAAAATAGAGGTAAAATTAATAGTTAATTTGGTGAATTATAACATATATTATCTTTAAATAATACCCATTTGAAAAAACAATGGATTATTTGTGACATAATTGTTAAATTTAGGGATATAAAAAGGCTTTCTATATAAAAAATAGAAAGGTGATGGTGTACGGATAAAATATAAGGGGGATTTATATTATGTTTTCAAAAAAACAAAAATTAGTAACAGTGGTTACCACTCTGACGCTAGGATGTGGATTAGTTTTCGGATTAACTCCTACTTCCGCAGATTCTATAAGTAATCCTACTCCTATTAAGGAAGAACAAGTAAGAATACAGATACCTTTTACTGGATATGTTATTTCAGCAGATGATAATTATTTAGTTGTAGCTGACACTAATACAAAAGAGGAGGCACTTTCTTATCAAAATAATTGGTGGGAATTAGCTTCTCAGAATAAAATTTTACGTGTTCCTATTACTAGCAAGGATAACTATAGCGTAGGTGAAAAACTAAATATATTTTCCGTAGGATGGACTCACTCTATTCCACCAATCGCTGTTATGCCTGTTATCGAAAAAATAATTGAATAAATTATATATTTTTTACAAAAGAAGACAGCCATTACAAATGGCTATCTTCTTTTAAACTCATTTATTCTAAATTGGACTAAAGAATTCTTGTTTGTAACTATCTTTATAAATTTATGCTATAACAACACTTGTGCACTTTTTTATTTACTGAACCATGCCTTGCTCTTCCTTCTTCATAGCTCTAATGGATTGAACTACTTTAACCATCATAGAACACTCTATTCTCTTTCGGAAGATTTTACAGCTGAACTCATGTGTTCCCTTAAGAGAACCCGTTGCATGTATTGTATTAGCTGGACAACCGCCACTACAGTAAAGCTGTGCCCAACATTCCTGACATTCCGGTTTTGAATAGCAATTACTTTCCTTAAACTGAGACTGTATCTCTGCTTTTGTAATGCCATCCCATATATTCCCCATACTATATTCTTCTTCTCCCACAAACTGATGACAAGGAAATATCTCCCCCCACGGGGTAATAGCTAGATATTCAGTCCCAGAACCGCAACCAGAAATTCTCTTTTGAACGCACGGACCTTCTGAAAGGTCGAGCATGTAATGATAAAATGTAAAACCATTTCCTTTTTCCTCACGGTTTAGCATTTCTTTCGAGAGAATTTCATACTGATTGTAAATTTCCAGCAGGTCTTCTTCACAGAGCGCATATGGTTCTTGGGGATTACAGATAACAGGTTCCATTGAGATTTTGTTAAAACCTAAGTCAGCGATGTGATAAATATCATTGGTAAAATCAACATTATTATGGGTATAGGTTCCACGTACATAGTATTCTTTATCTCCACGCTTCTCAACAAACTCCTGGAACTTTGGAACGATATGATTATAGCTACCTTTCCCATTGACAGTTTTACGAAGATAATCATGAACTTTTTTTCTTCCATCAAGGCTTAATACAACATTGTGCATTTCTTGATTTAAGAATTCAGTAATTTCATCATTAAGCAGCATACCATTTGTAGTAAAGGTAAAACGAAAAGTTTTTTTGTACTCTTTTTCTTTATTTCTTGCATAGGCGACAATCTGTTTGACAGTTTTCCACGCCATGAGTGGCTCCCCACCAAAAAAATCAACATCGAGATTTCGATGATTACCTGAGTTTTCTAATAGAAAATCTATGGCTCTTTTTCCAACTTCAAAACTCATTATGGCTCTATTTCCATTGTATTTTCCTTGGCTAGCAAAGCAGTATTCACACGACAGATTACATGTATGCGCTACATTAAGGCAAAGAGCTTTTACATAAGTGGGACGATTTATCAAATCAATTGAAAGGTCCCTATAATCATCTTCGGTAAAAAGCTTCCCATCTCTTTTTAGTTCTTCAATATCCGCAATTGTTTCTCGAATTTCCTTCTTGGAAACGTGGAAATCATATTTATACTTTTCCTGCATTATTGACAGGATTTCTTCCATAGGAGTATTCTGATATAGCATAATTATTTCATAAGCAAGATCGTCAACGACATGTACGGATCCGCTATAAGTATCTAACACGATATTGTATCCATTTAATTTATATTGATGAATCATACTGGATAACCAAACTCCTTTTTCATAAAGATTGCCACCTAAATAAAATATAATTGAATACTATACTTCTTGTTTCCTATTTATTGTATTTTCACACTTTTGATTTGCAACTCCACATGAGGTTTTACAAGCAGACTGACAAGATGTCTGACATGCACCACACCCACCATGTTTTATAGTATCTTGCAGTTTACAAGTGCTCAGTGTTATAATTCTTTTCATTGTTTATAACCTCCTTTTGAAATAATTTTGAAGAACTAAGGTATATGNNCATATACCTTAGTTCTTCAATTTCCCACAAATTATTATTAATATCCTTATATATTAACGAATTACTTTATTTTACGTTCCTTTCTTTTAACCTTAATTTAAAATATCACGAGAAGGTTAAATATTATCTATTTAACAGTTACATATCGCAAAGCTACATATAGAATAATATTTATTGTAATTATTTATACATTCATAAATGAGGTACGTGAAATTACAACATTTATCTTATAATAAATATGGGCGTCTATAACTTTGTGCTACAACTATAAAAAGTCAATCCCATTGGAATTGACCTTTTATAAACTGTGGCAACAGAAGGATGTCATAAAACTAGGATTTGATATTGTAGCATTTCATTTGTGAAAAGTATAACATGATTAACTAAGAATAGATGTGTCAATCCTTGGAACATTAGCTATAACTTGATTTTTTGAGTATATATAATAGTTAGTGGGGCTATAGAATTCATCCTACATCACTATTAATAATTAACGTTTTTTAATAATAAAAAAGGATGTCTAAAAAACACTATTTTTTTAGACATCCTTTTTATCTATTTTATTAATAATCCTGTAGGAGTAACTTGATATGTTTTTTTCTTGCCTACAAATTCCTGTTTACTATTCTCAAGATTAGTAAGTGTGGCACGGGTCTTTTCCTTCTGTGCTTCTCCCTCTATATGAGTAAACTCAATATAATCCCCTACTTTGACTGAA
>NZ_NTVM01000034.1:0-8685 GCF_002558005.1 Bacillus sp. AFS012607 | reverse complement strand
TGAGGAAGGAGAATTCTTTCCGGAAATTCGTTAAATTAATACTTTAATTTAATACGTAACGGGGTTGCAAATGTGTCAATATTAAGGTGTTCTCTTTAACACGTTTTCAAAGGTTTAAAACTCTTCTTAAACAATTATTAAGAAGAGTTTTTTTGATAAAAGTTATAAAGAATTAGTTTTAATTAACTAAGAAATTATGCAAAAAGAGTATTTGTCTGTACATTTGTTATATGCTCGGCCAATACAGTAGCTTGTGCATGGAGGGGAGCTGGAAATCCTAATGTAATCCCATTGTGTTCAGTGCATTCACCAATTGCATAAATTAATTTATCATTTGTTTGCATATACTTATTAACAACTATGCCACGTTTAACATATAAGCCAGCTTTTTTTGCTAAATGTGTATTAGGTCGCCTACCAATAGGTATTACAATTAAATCGTATTTTTTAATAGTGCCATCTTCGAATTGGATCCCCTCTGCATAGTCTGTACCTAGGATTTTAACCGTGTTTTTTTCCATGAGAAATTGAATCCCTTTTGCTTTTAGCTTGTTACATAGTAATGAACAAGCCAAGATATCTTGTTTTGCCATTAAGTGTGAACTGAAATGAACTACGTGGACGTCTATTCCAAAATCAAATAATTTTTGTGCAATTTTTAGACCGAGCAGGCCATTGCCAATAATAATAGCTTTTTTTGCATGCTTCTTAATATTTAATAGAAATTGGATTTCTTCAGTTGTTCTAAGTTTATTTACTCCCAATAATTGCAGTCCTTTAACGGGAAAAATAAAAGCAGTAGATCCTGTTGCAATGATGAGTTTATCGTAGAAAACAATACGGCGTTTATCTGTAACAATGACCTCGTCCTCACGATCAATTTCTATTACCTTTTCGTTTGTAAAAAGCTTAATATTATGTTGTTTGTACCAATTATATTGCTTTTGTATTCTATTTTTAATATCTAATTGTAATGAAATAGTGTTTATTTGATTGTAGAGAGGATAGAGTTCATCACTGAAAATAGAAATGCTATACATATTAGGATTTTGTATTAAAATCTCTTCAATACAGCGTAAACTAGATATACTATTACCGATTATTACTAAGCGTTTTCGTTTTCTCATATCAATTTCTCCTTCCGATTGTGAAGTATTGAGCAAAGATGTTCGTTCATATTATAACAATTTTAAAAAGCAGATTGCTTGATATATAGTTTATTTTAAAATATGTCACAAATTATCTTTATTCGGGTAATGAGATACAAAGATGATCCCATTAAACTCATAGGTTAGAGGAAATTTTAAAAATGTTACTAAGATATTTCAGATGGAAAATGTTGAATATGTTTGCTGCTAGTAGTATTTCTTCAATTTTTAAAGAATAACGCATACAAACACACTGTAACCTTATAATTAAAGTTTTTTTATGTATAAATGCGAATAATTTCCTGATAGGTCACTATACAAGTAAGTAAAAATTAAGATGGAGTGCTTTTCCTAAACATGATAAATTAAAACTTTTTATACCAGATTAATTATTCTTTTATTCTATATTGACTAGGTATATTCGTGTATTATGCACCTTCTAGGATTTAGTGAATATAGCAGATTGCACATCATTTGAATCATTTTGTAAAGTGAGTATGTTTATTTTGTGAAATATTGAACAAAATCTTGAAAGTGAATATTGAAACATGTAGTTTATTCTTAGGATTATTTATAATAACCATGAACTAAAGGAGTGTGTAATTTTATGTTAGAACAAGGGATAGCTGATGCTATAAAACTTGCACAAAAGAAGAAACAAATATTAGATATAAACCCAATACAATATTTTGTTCGTGCATTACTAGCCGGCATCTATATTGGATTTATTATAGTATTATGTTTTAAATTAGGGGATTTTTTTCACGTTGTAAATTCACCTGCAACTTATTTAAGTGCTTCTTTATTTTTTGGAATTGCACTTATATTAATAATATATGGTGGAGCGGAATTATTTACTGGGAATACAATGTATTTTACAATTTCGACCTTACGAAAAAAAACAACGGTCTTAGATACTTGTCGTAACTGGGGTGCTTGTTTTTTAGGTAATCTGGTAGGTGCAATATTTTTTGCGTTATTATTTTATGGTACTGGTATTTTTGATCAAATTGAATATGAACATTTGATAAGTAATGTTGTTGAAGTAAAAATGAATACACCGACAATACAGCTATTTTTCAAAGCTATTTTATGTAATTGGCTTGTTTGTCTAGCATGCTTCCTTCCTTCTCAAGTAAAAGGGGATACAGCAAAAATAATTGTTATGATGTTATTGGTTTTTACATTCTTTTTATCTGGATATGAACATAGCATTGCAAATTTATCGCTATTTGCAATCTCCCTGGTATCGCCACATCCCAATACTATTTCTTTTAGTGGGGCTATTTATAATTTAATTCCAGTTACAATTGGAAATATTATTGGTGGATCTGTATTTGTTGGCATGGTATATCATTATATAACCCAAAACAACCCTACAGCTGAACAGAAGGGCGATTTAGTTGAATCTCAATGTGAGGAAAACATCCCATTACAAACACAAATAAAAATTTAAGCTACTAATATAATCATTTTCGTATAAAAATAACATAATTATTTTGAATGTTATTTTTATATCAGTTGGCCTAATTAGCCGGAAATACCGTTTTAATAATTCTTTTAAATATATTTTTTTCTTTTATAAAATATATTATTTGTTTTTGTTAGACATATAAGGGAAGGGAAATATACAAAAAACATTCACAACTTATGTGACCTAAATTTGTTAATATAAAATGCAAGATCACATGTCGAATTTATTACAGAAAACTCTAAAAAATCAGTGGGAGGTTTACTAGAAAATGAATTTTGAAAAAGTTTGTTTGGTATAGAAGTGCTTTTAGGGGGTTATTGCTAAAATAGGTGAAATAACCTTCGATATACAAAATAAAAATTTGCAGTAATTAGATTTGAATGAAGATAATATAAGCATGAATGTCATTATGAAAAGTGATAATCCGTTAGTGAATCTTAATAAAAATGTAAGCGTTAACAATTTTATTTAACTAGATGTATAAACTAGATTTTTCACAGAATATCAAAGAATCTTTGAAATGTAGATAAAGAAAAATTATCTTATCTAGTGAAGCTATACATAATATTTTTTTGAGTTAAATAAGAAATAATGTTGGAGCAATATTTGCTGGAAATACATATGAAAAGGAATTTAAGTTTAACTATGTGGTATTGAACATTAATGTATTTCGAGTTCATTATTTGTTTATTCAAAATCAATTAAATCTCTTTTTATTAGAATAACAACAATGCACAAAAACATAACATAAATAGTGAGGGATCTATAAATGAATAAAAATATTAATCGTGTAGTTTTAATTGGTACAGGGGCCGTAGGATGTAGTTATGCATATTGTATGATTAATCAGGGCCTGGCAGAAGAATTCGTTCTTGTGGATGTAAATGAAGCAAGAGCAGAAGGAGAAGCAATGGATTTAAGTCATGCAATTCCTTTTTCACCATCACCAACAAAAGTATGGAAGGGTAGCTGTGACGACTGTAAAGATGCGCAAATTGTTGTAATAACAGCCGGATTGCCACAGAGACCAGGTGAAACACGTTTAGACTTAGTTGAAAAAAATACTAAGATTTTTAAAGAAATTATACGTAATGTCATGTCAAGCGGATTCGATGGTATTTTCTTAATTGCAACAAATCCAGTGGACATTTT
Organism: Bacillus sp. AFS012607; assembly: GCF_002558005.1. Lineage (NCBI taxonomy): Bacteria > Bacillati > Bacillota > Bacilli > Caryophanales > Bacillaceae > Bacillus > Bacillus sp. AFS012607. Next base: position 4,911 of record NZ_NTVM01000034.1, on the reverse strand, counting down.
AACATATGTAACTTGGAAAGAATCTGGGTTGCCGAAAGAACGCGTAATTGGTTCAGGTACAACGCTTGATTCTGCACGTTTCCGTTACATGTTAGGAGAATATTTTGAGATTGATCCTCATAATGTTCATGCGTATATAATAGGTGAACATGGTGATACGGAGCTTCCAGTTTGGAGTCATGTGTCAGTTGGCGTTCAAAAGCTACAAACCATTTTAGAAAATAAAAGTCAGTATAATCAAAGTGACTTAGACGAAATTTTTGTTCGTTCACGTGATGCGGCCTATCATATAATCGAACGTAAGGGAGCAACCTGTTATGGAATTGGAATGTCTTTATTACGTATAACAAAGGCAATTCTACATAATGAAAATAGTGTGTTAACAGTATCTGCATACCTTGAGAATAAATATGGTCATAATGATGTGTATATAGGGGTTCCTGCTGTTATTAATCGCGAAGGTATTCGAGAAATTATAGAAATTGAGTTAAATGCGGAAGAAAAGTTTAACTTTAATCATTCTGTACATACATTAAAAGATACCATGTCACCAATACTATAAGATGAATTTATCGTATAACATTATGTCGAATATATAAATTCTTAGCAACAGTTTAAAGGTACCTCATCTAATATACTCTGAAAGCAAATAGTATAGAAAAAATGTTTGTTTAAATAGAAATAAAGTACTTTCATCTTGTAAAGAATCATTTTCTAAACATTATTAAGAAATTAAGATTCTGTACGACATTAGTTCATAATATATCAAGATTGAACGTTTTTAGAAGCGACATAATTATTTATAGCTAAATATGTTATGATTTTCACAAAAGGTTGATACCTTTTGTGCATAGTTTCCTTTAAGTCACTAAAGACATATATATTTTATTAAATAAAAAGCACTTTTTTAGAAGTTAAGGAAGTGCCTTTTTATTTGTTAATAAACATTAGAAATCTATTAAATTACATACATTTATGGAAGAGAGTTATTTCTATGTGCATCTGGCTATCGTTTAATTACATTCTTATTGGACGTTTATAAAACAACGAGCATACAGTAGGAAATGTGAAAATTAGGGGGATAATAGAGCATACAAAGTTGGTAATAAACCTTAGGGAAAGGAGGGAACGAGATGAGAAATTTCTTTGAAGAAAAATATACAAATTTAGAATTTAAAAGAGAACTAATAAATATTATAAGTAAAATCAGTGAATATAAAGGAGCAATATCAGCATATCAAACTCAAAAACCAGAGATATTTAATCTTTTGGAAAAGAATATATCACTGCAATATATTAAAACTTTTCCTAATATATATGAAAAGTTTACATTCTCAAATAAACAGTTAAAAAAATTAGTTGATCATCATGCTAGCCCTCAAACATTGGAAGAGGACGCTTTATTTTGTTATTGCAAAACATTAGAACTTGTGCGAAAAGAAAACCACAAATTACCTATTAAACCGCAAACAATTCAAGAATTGCACTTCCAATTAATGAATTATTCAACTTCTGAAAGTGGTAATTGGAGAAAAAGCGAACTTGTATTATCTTCTGTTCCAAAGTTAAAAGATCAATTTAAATTACGTACAGTTGTTTTATATGATATGGTTCCGCAATATTTGTATCATCTATGCGAACAATATAATGCATTAAGGGCTAAAGGGAATTTTCATCCGCTCCTACTAATTCCTCAATTTATCTTAAATTTCCTATGTATTTATCCATTTAATAAAGGGAATGGTAAGTTAGCAAAAATATTAATTCAATGGTTATTAATTGAAAGTGGATTTACATTTGTAAAATATACATGTATAGATAAATATTTCAAAGAATATGAATCAGATTATTATGATGCTCTGTATAAATCTGCAGCTCACTGGTATCAAGGCGATCATAATGTAGTTTTCTGGATGAAAATTTTTTTAGATATTGTTTTAGTTGCATATAAAGAATTATATTGTGTAATAAAAAATTGTATTAGCACTCATACTAAAAGAAAAAGAATTGAAAAATACATAGACAGACAAGATAATCCTTTTACTAAAGAAAATATTCGAAACATGTATCCAGACATAAGTGAAAGTACTATAAATAAAACATTACACGCTTTAAATTCACAGGGATACATTAAATTAGTTTCTAAAGGTAGAAATGCAACATGGATAAAGCGTAAATTAACTTAGGGTAAAAAACTAGAACACTGGCAAATAATAAACAAGGAGAACCCAAAAAGGGTTCTCCTTGTTTATTATTTGTTAGACTAATGTATCTTTTAGAAAGATAAAGAAGTAAAATAGACTATTTATTAATTGCAATCTAATCATAAAAATTTGTATCACATCTTTAAGAAAGACTGGTCTACTCGTTATGATTTTCTAAACCAAATTGTCCCTTTTTACGCATAGTGTAATAAATAGGGAGGCCGAGTGCAGTTAGACCTATTCCACATAAAGCTAGCAGAGGTTGAGTGAATAAGGTATTAATAACAATGAACAATCCGCCAATAATAGCAACTAATGGTATAAAAGGATACAATGGAACTTTATAAGGTCGCACAAGTTCGGGTTCCCTTTTTCGTAAGATGAATACAGCAAGGAATGTCATTGTGTAGAATATCCATATTACAAATACCAACATATCAGTAAGAGTATTGAATCCGCCGACGGCCATCATAATAATTGAAATAAATAGCATAAATAGACCAGAATTATAAGGGACCCGACTATTTTTAGATAATGTAGCAAACCATTTACTAAATGGTAGTTTGTTCTCAATAGCCATGGCATAAGGAATTCGCATTCCTGTCATAATATAACCATTAATCGTTCCAAATACGGAAATTAAAATGCCAATGGTAACTAGTTTTCCTCCCATAGCTCCAAAAAGAATTGTAGCTACTTGAGAAGCGGGTGTATCAGTACCTGCGAGTGATGTTGCAGACATGACCATTAGAAACGCGACATTAATTAATAAATAAACAACCATTACTGTTGATAAGCCTAATACGATTGCTTTAGGCAAGTCTTTTTTAGGGTTTTTCATTTCTCCAGCAATATTCCCTACATGAATCCATCCATCATAGGCGAACATTGTTGCGAGTAAACCAGATCCAAGGGCAGATATCATAGATTTGTTGGGCCCTGCCTCAATTGGAAAAAGCTGAAAAGTAACGTCACTTTTGTGTAGTAATCCAAAAATAATAATCAATGCTAATGGAACCAATTTGCATATAGTCGAAGCCATTTGGATTCCACCAGCTGCTTTAGCTCCTAAAAAGTTCATAAGAGTTACAAATGTTGCTGTGATAATTGCAATTGCGATAATTAGCATTTTGTGTTCATTAACATTTAGGCCAAATAAACTAACCGTTTGTGTCCCGAAAATAATAGCAAGAGCTGCAATATTTGCAGGGAAGTATATGACAGTTTGTGCCCAGCCAAGCAAGAAAGCAGTTAAGTTTCCATAAGTCCTCTTTAAATATGCCATCATTCCCCCCGTTTCAGGAATAGCGGCAGATAGTTCAGCAGCAGTTAGTCCTGCGCAAACGGTCAAGATACCACCAATTACCCATGCAAGTAATCCTAGGCTAGCTGTTCCTGTTACTCCATATAATGCAGTGGGCTTGAAAAATACTCCGGCGCCGATAACGGTACCAATAACTGTGGTTAATGCTGCAAAGAAACCAATATCCTTTTTTAGTTGTTGTTGTGACAAAATAATCACTCCCAATTAGAAAAATATATAAATTCTCTTATGAATTCTTTATCCTGTTTGTTAAATTATTTGATAGTATATCCTGTATCCATACAAATAGCCGCCCCTCATCCTTACCAGCTATAGAATTTGAATACATTTTAGATACTAAATAAAAAAGAAATTAAACGTATAAGTAAAGAAAGTTTAATTTCGCCTCAAATCATGTGAAAATTTTCACATGATTTGAGGCGAGTAAAATTCCATGAATTATACATTAAAAGAAATTCTTTAATTTAACCCGAAACATGAAGTTAAAAACGAGATTTCTTTTATATGAATAATAAGAATAAATGAGGTATTTTAATATTTTGATATAGTAAAATAGTAAATCGAAATTCAAAAGAGAAGATATATTCTTGTGAAGAATATCACAAAGTGTTGAGGGATTCAATCATATTTTCGATATAAAATATAGAAAATCAACTAAATAAAACATTTTGTGAAATGTTTCACAAAATTGTTGACCTCTTATTTTTACTAATGGTATCTTGTAGGTGCAATCCAATGTTATAAATTAAATTATATTTGAAAAATATTGTAAGGGTGAATATTTAGAATCTTATATTTATCTGACAATAATTAATTTAATTTATAACTCACTCTAAAAAAGGATGTGTAGATATGAAAATTGGTGTAGTGAAAGAGATAAAAAAAGGGGAAGCTCGTGTAGGGATGACTCCAGAAAATGTTCAAAAATTAGTTTCAGCTGGAAATGAAGTTTTAGTACAAAAAGATGCTGGATTAGGTTCTGGTTATACAAATGATGAATATATAAATGCAGGAGCAAGCATAGTAAATCAAGGCCAGGCATGGGATGTTGATATGGTAGTAAAGGTAAAAGAACCACTACCTGCAGAATACCATTACTTTAAAAAGGATCTAATTGTTTGGGGCTTTTTACATCTGGCTGCGTCGAAAGAGTGTGTAGAAGCAATGAGAAATGCTGGTACTACTGCGATTGCTGGTGAAACTATTAGTGAGGATGGAAATTTAGCATTATTAAAACCTATGAGTGCAATTGCTGGAAGACGTGCGGTATTTATGGGAGCTTATTATTTAGAAAAACAACATCAAGGAGAGGGGATTTTATTATCAGGTATTGAGGGAATCCCAGCCGGAAAAGTTGTAATCCTAGGTGGAGGGAATGCTGCA
>NZ_NTVM01000033.1:0-87179 GCF_002558005.1 Bacillus sp. AFS012607 | reverse complement strand
AGTACGTACGGTTCGGGGGGGAGTACATGGAAACCTATCATAGAAATATGATAAGGCGCTGGGTACTTACCCTACTTGGAGCAAGGTGGTATTTTACTTGTGAATACTGCAAAAGGGGAATTAGCAGAACTTTCTAATGTATTAGGGAAATTCGTTCTACTTAGTATGCAGAATGCCGTATTCCGTAGGAAACCAAACATCTCACCTTACCATCATATTATTGTCGATGAGTTCCCGGACTTTATTGTGCGCCCGTTTAAAGAATTCCCTGCACAATCTCGTAAATATAAAGTAATTCTCACAATTGCTAGCCAAACACTATCTCAATTAGCTCTCGACTTCACAGAGCAATACATGTTTACCTTACTAGGCTCATTCCGTAATAAAATGATATTTGGAGATGTAACACCATATGATGCAAAAATCTTTTCAGATATGTTTGGTGAAAAAGAAGAATTTAAAGAGGCAGAATCTGAACAAGGTATTTCACCTATGCAAGACAACCCTGTTAGTCGATTAGGATCAACTTATCAGAAAGCAAAAGAAGTTGTTATGTCACCAGGAGATATTATGGGACAAGGTGCATTCATCTGTGCTGCTCGTATTGTACAAGATAACCATGTGCAACCTGTCCAACAAATTACGAGTAACTTTGTACCTAAAGAAGAATTCGCGCATGCACTCTTACAGGTAGAGGAGCGAACAGGCCAATATTGGGAAAATGAACGTCTTCGTCTTATTAATGAATCTATTGCAAAAGCAAATCCTATGAAGCATGTAGACGCAGAGAATATGAAAAAAATTCAAACTTTGCCGCCTATACAAGAGGATGAGATGAAACAAAATAGCTCTGTAGGAACAACCAAAGAGCAACAGCACATTGTATCATTGGAGGCTTATAAGGAACACAAGTCTCATAATGAAATCTTATCTAATGAACCTGCAGCAATGAATCAGCAGGGAGATGTTGATGATGAAGCTGAAAATAAGTTGTATGAAGATATTAAGGAATTTATTATTGAATCACAACAAGTCTCGCCATCTATTCTGCAAAGAAAATTCAAGATCGGCTATATGAAAGCTATGCAATGTATTGAGAAGTTAGAACAAAATCTAGTTGTAAGTTCTTACACAGGGGATGGTCCTCGTAAAGTATTAATTTCAAATAGTAGTAGTATACCAGAAGAACCGAGTGTTAATACTACTCATACTTCTGATAATACTATTACACAGGAAGTAGCGATTCCAAGCGAAGACAAAGGAAGCGTACAAGAGGAAACACATATAGAAAGTGTAAGCACTGCAATAACTGAACCAGTCATAAACGAAGTAATAGAGGAAGTCATGGATATAGAATCACCTCTAATGGATGAATGCCATGAAATAAACATGGAGGTATCAGAACTAAACAAAGAATTGTCTATTACTATGCTAGAGCAAGATTGGAATACGGATTCCATCATTCATTCCAGGATTCCCGATGAGACTGAACCACTGCTAGAAGAATTCCCATCAGATGGACTTCCCGTTCCAATAATAGAAACTGCAGAAATAAATATAGAATCTACTTCAATTCCAGTTACAAAAACAGAGTCAGACGAAACGTATGTAGAAATCAACACGATCCCAATCGCAGAAACGCTTAATCATACGGAAGAAAATAAGCTTGATAAAGATGTAGCAAAAGTTTACGAATCTATTAGTATTACGGTTCAAGAAAACTTAGAAAAAAATAGAGAAGATCATTCGAAAAATGATGAGAAGAAACAAGAATATAAACCTATGAGTTACAAAGAACGCCAAGAGCACTTAAAATCTCAGCAAAAAAATAAGAAAAACACTTCGCAGTCTCTGCTTAATAAAATTGAGAAACCAAAGCAAAAAACATCGAACGTTATGAGTAAAGAGTTGAATAATTTCTTTGATTAATAGATTGTAAACCTCAAATTAAATCTAGTAGGGATATCGCCAGTATTTCGAAAAAAAATCACGCTAAGCCAAAAATACAATAAGCTGCCCATATAGGCAGCTTATTGTATTTTTGGCTTAGCGTTGTAGGAAGTAAAAATAAAGCGGAAATTGCATGATAAAACATTTTTACATTTTAAAATTACGTTATTATAAAGAAATTTGGTAGTCTTTAATTAGCCTTTAACTTAACCTCAAACTTAAGGGAGATGTATAAATGAACATTGGTAAACAGATACAATATTTTCGTAAACGGGATAACATGTCCCAAGAGGCGTTAGCAGAAAAAATTCATGTTTCCAGACAATCTATTTCTAACTGGGAAAATGAAAGAAACTATCCAGATATTCATAATTTATTAATGATGAGTATTCTTTTTAATGTCTCCCTGGATGATTTAGTTAAAGGAGATGTAAAGACCATGAAAGAAGAACTCCAAAAATCAATTTTCTTTAAGTGGAGTTACATTATGTTAGCATTAATGATTCTACTTCCTATTTCTATTGCACCTGTATTTTACTTTTTTGGTTATTATGGCCTTATAATACCTGTGGTACTAGTGATTTTGCTTATGCTTTCATCATCGAAGCTTGAAAACTTGAAAAAAGAGCATAATTTAAAAACTTATCGTCAAATAGTTGATTTTATAGAGGGAAAACCTATAAGTGAAGTAAAGCCTAATATAAAAGATAAATTATTAAAAATAGGTTTTATGCTTGCAAGTGCTTTAATTAGTTATAGTTTGATTTATTTAGGATTGAGTGTATTTGGAAGATAAATTAGAAAACTATTAAAAGTCCTCTGGATTGTTTAACTGGAGGACTTTTGTGTTTATTTATATAATTATCGTTCTTGGAAGTTATTTAAGCTTTTCTAGTTTTGGGGTATTTATTTTTCTTAGCTTGATTGTGATGGGGTACCGCCAGCATTTTGGAAAAAAAACACGCTAAGCAAAAAAATAATAAGCTGTCCATATGGACAGCTTATTATTTTTTTGTTATTGGTAGTTACTTTTCAAGTATTAATAGATGGTCAAGTTCAGTTTCGTGATAACTCTACACGCTCAAAGTGTTCAACTGTTGGAAATGGATCATAAAAGTGATGCAATAATGCTTTCCACTCTTGATATTGTTCAGATTGACGAAATCCTATCGTGTGGTCTTCTAAAGTTTCCCATTGCACAAGGAGCAAATACTTTCCTTTCTGCTCCATACAGCGTTGTAATTCATGATTTATGTATCCTTGCATGGAAGAGATGATTGAGGATGCTTGCTTAAATACTGATTCATACTCCGTCTCCATACCGTCTTTTACTTGCAACATGACTGCTTCTAAAATCATTTTGAAGTCCTCCTCCTTTTCCTAATTGTACCATGTGGGGGGAACGCTGGATGGGGAGTTTTGATGTATAACATATTCACGTCAAGTTAACATAACGTCTCATTATAGGTAGAGAAGAAAAAGAAGGAATCCTACTTTCACAAGGAAATCTCCTTTTTCCGTTCTATGGAGCAATGCATTTTTTTATACAATCCTATTATATCGCGTTTTTAGGTTTCTCGTTTGTTACTGGATTACCCGAAAAATTGTATAAAATTATGCATACTCTTAGCGTGTTATCTTTCTGAAATGTTGGCAGTAGAGCCCTAGTAAGACTGTATTCTAGATTTTGATTCAACCTATAGCAAACTTATGATTTTAAAATTATTCTTGCATTTGAGTAGAAATACCATTATATTTTAATTAACAACTATATAAATAAAACATAACTTACGTGAAGGACACACCTTACGTACCATCCCAACGGTACAGGTGTGTCCTTTTTTGCGTTCTAGGAGGAAAATGTAATGGCAGAAGACAAAACAAACACTCAAACTGTAGAAGAACTTGGAATGGTTTTTGAATCAGAGAATTCACAATGTGACACACTGTCAGCAACAAACTTTAATCAATTCGAGCGAGTACGTGAACATGAATTAGAAGAATTGGCACGTATGAAACGTGAACGCACTGTAGGGAAAGGTTTAATTACAGTCGTATCCGAAAAACTATTCCCGACTAAAAACGGAAAGTCTGAGCGTATACAAGTGCTTACAATGCAAATTGGTTCTCATACAACAGCATATTGTCCAATTACAGAGGCAGGTATAAACATTCCTAAAAATCCCCAATGGTTAGTGGGTAGAACAAAGCCTGTTATTATTGAACACTTCCAGAAAACAGAAGAAGGGAACTTTGCTGTTGTATCTATCACTGCAGGGGAAATAGCACTTCAAAAAAGACTATATGAAGAAGTAGAAACACAAGAGGGAAATAAGGTATATACAGGAAACGTTTCTGGACATATTCCATCTGCACAAACTGTATTGGTTGAAGTTCATGGTGTGACAGTAGGAGTACGATACTCGCAATGGTCCCATTCATTCGTTCGCTCAGAGGATATTATTATTGGTGATGTTGTAGAGCTTATCATTGATAAAGTAGTAGAAAAGAATGGGCGCTATGAGTTTAGGGGAAATAAAAAAATATTAGAAACAGATCCAATGGAGAAACTATTAGAATTAAACAAACGCCGTGACCGCTTTGTAGGTAAAATTGTAGGTGTTGATGCTATTGCTGGGATTTTCGTTGAGGTTGCACCAGGTATTCAATTTAAAGGACTAAAGAGCCGTAACCTCGCTAACCCAACTCCAGAAGATGCAATTAACCAAACAATCGTTACATGTGAGCTGCTTAATATTGATGCTAAAAATAGAAGAGGAACCGTACGTATCCTAAATTATCCGCAAGGCCAGAGTAAAAAATCTAATTCGTCAATTTACCAATTTTAATGGATGATTATGCGTACAATAGAGAAACAAATGTCTACTTATATCCCTTCTATTCCTCATTTATCAAGTGAGGATGTACAAGGACTTCAAATATATCGGATACATGATTTGGATAAAACCTATGTATTCCACTCTTATGAAGAATTAGTTAAGTTTAAGCAGCGTTTAACAGAAGAACAATATGCATTACTCACTTTCATTGGTTTGCATATGTCCGTTAGATTCAATCATTTATTATATTTATTCAAAAGTAAATATTCACGTAAGAAAATAAATGATGCACTTCAAGGATTACTTTATTATCGTCTAATTGAGAAATGGCAAGTAGAGATTTTTGATATGGAGATCTTTGAAGAAACATATACGTTATCCGATAATGGCTATAAACTCTTAAAATACTGGCAAGGAAATATGTTCTTCTTTGCTCCAGAACGAATTGATAATCATGGTAAATATGTTCACCTACGTTATTGGCATGATATAGACCTACTTTGCCACCTGCGTTATGCTTCATCCTTTTTAGGGCATATTATGCATCCATCCATTAATAAAGGGGTTTTTACCCCTCCTTTAAGTTTTATAGTAAACGGCGGGGAAGAACGTAAATTTAATTTCGTTGTATACTCTACCTTGTTATCTGATAAAAAAGACCGATTAAAACGAATAATTGCTAGATGGAAAACTTTTGTAGAATCAGGAAAAGATATTATTATGCGGGGGTTTGGAAATAATCCTACTATCTTAGTTATTTATGTTTCTACTGAAAAACAAGCAAAGCAAATTAATAATGAACTATTACTCGACCTGCTCCCTGGTAAAGTATTGTTGTGTATAGGAGAAACCTTACATATACAAGGATTACAACATGCATTTTATCAGCCCCTTGCAGAAGGGGAAATCAAACAATTAAATACAAAATTATTCACAACAAACTAAGCTATCCTTGCAAGCTATTGCATTCTTTTAAAGGATGGCTTGTTTGTTTTTTAATAATGTACAATTTGAAAATACAGTCACAAGTTTTTGGTTATCTAATATTGAATCATATATAGTATCAATGGCTTCTCTTTATATTTATATCCAAGTTAATAATTGTTTTAAAAATTATTTTGTACATATCAGAACGAAAGATAGTACCATGGGATTATCTTCTATAATAGAAGTCAAACCTCAGATAATGTGATACAAGGCATCTCAATATTTTACCCTTTCATCATTTGTGAATAGATTAAGTTTTAGTGGTGAAAACTATTGCTAAAGGTGATTGTAGCACTTCAGAAAGAACATGTTAATTAAACTCTGAGAAATTTATGTTTAGATTTTCTCCTATTAACGATAGCTTGACATATTAAATTTCAAAATCCCTTAGCTGGGGCAAGAATGCTAACAATATCTCTTCTATTCATATTTTTATTTGTTATTACAAGGAGGTCTTTTTATTTGACTTGTTTATTAAATTTGGAAAATCCTATATACCTAGGAGGGGGATTTGATGGCTAATTTCGAAGTTCAATTCTCCGTTCCAACGTTTTTAAAAGCACAGTTGCGTCAACTCCAATCTAGAAAAATTTGCCTTCCTCCACCGGAGGCATTCAATGATGTTATCTCAATTCAGGTGCAACGAATACTTTTGGGTACTAATAACATCCGGCACAACGTGGAAGATGAATTCACAGTTTTCCAAGCTAATCCTCGCAAAAATCCTGAATCACCATACTTTACGGCGTTAGATGAAAAAGCTACGGGTTTCAAAACACAAATTGCTCAGGATATCAACGTTGAATTTGCACTAACTCAGGACATAATGACGCATCCAAATCAATCAGCACCAATTGTCTATACAATCAATATCACGGCAATTATTACTTTTTCCTATTATCCAGGATCTGCAGGTAGCTGCGTAATTAACCGTTATTTAGAAGACATCGAGTGGAAAACAATTCCTCCTTTACCCCCTGGTTTGCCTATCAGCACTGATATCCTTAAACAAAGGATTCATCAGGTCGTGGCCACTACAATATCTGGTCCGGCGACTCCCTTTGATTTCACCAATCTGTTACCTACAGGTGTGTCAGAGATCGCCAATGCTGGTGTCAGCGTTGATATTGATAATCAGAGAATCGTATTCCGTGCCGACCCTGCTCCTGGAAATGACTATAATTCAATACGTTGGACTAACTTCTACCGAGGCAATATCCCTGACCATCTACAAGGGGCAGATTGGAGCATGTTTTTGGACAACAAGGTTCTGGAAACCATGTTTACTACATTAATTGAGAAGGCTCTCAAAAAGAAGAGTCTACCAGCGTTCCGCGTAAGTAGTGTAGGTAGCCAGTATCAAAACCATGGAGGAATACCTCGAGTCACAACAATTCTGCATACGTTTGTTGATTATCACTTTGGTGAATACTATCTCCCTCTACCAATCACTACGGATTTCTCATATGATGCACCAACGCGCTCGATTGTCCTTAATATACAAATGAAGGAGATAGAACAATTAATCGACGCAATCAAAGATTTCTTGGATACACTAAAAGATTTGGTACCACCGTTATGGCTTATGATAGATTGGATATCCGGAAACAAACTAAACCAATTATCTGGCCCAATACAAAATGTAGATGGCTTTACTTCAGAGAAAATTTCAGATTTCCACTACCGATTCACCCACAAAATTGAGATACCCAGCTTAAGTGATATGAAACTGCAAGCACAAAATCTCATCGCATTGTCAGATGGTGTTGCAATTACAGGAAAACTGCATAGTAAACCGTTTACCCCATCTGAACTAGCACTTGATGTAGGGGAGTTTAGTTGGAACGCTCCTTGGTTTGGATGTAGCCAATTGAGCAAGAGTATACTGGACCGAGCAAAAGAAAATCCACTTTCCGTAGCTTACCTCTACACCGAGGTCACACTAGAAGTAACCGGTACAACCCCCATTTATTTTTGCTCTGCAAAAGTACTTAATGACAAGCTGAAGGTCTTCCCAACAGAAGCTCCAGGCTTCATAGTCGATCGAGAGTTGTTACCCTGTAAGCTAAAGATATCAATGGGACATCCACCACAGTCCTATCTCAAAGCTCCCTATGATTTTGAGATTAGGCTGGAAACAACGGCTGGGATACGACTTATTAAAATTCCACGACCATCAGTAATCACTGAGTCCGAAAAAAACAAGATTGTTTCAATGATTAAGTTAAACTTTAGTTATTGCACCCGAGAGATTCCTAAATGGTTCGATGGTATCGGTCGTTTTGATGTCAATTGGATTGAGGATCCCCTAATTGACCCTCCATTAGAAATAATCGATGCTCAAATTTTGACCTTCTCCATTCAAGGACTGAGAGTTGGACAAACAACTACTCTAGTGGATACAGGAAGCCAAGCGTTCATACATGCAACCAGTTCAGGAACCACACTTACTTTTTCTGCTTTAGTACCCTCCCAACGTAATATCACGCTCTTTCGAGACGCACTCTCAGAAATTCTGAGGCCGTTGGGAATTAGAAATACGAATTTGTGCTCAACCGTTGGTGAAGCTGCTAAAGGCAAAGGAAACAAGTCATTGTGCACTATCGATGTTTGGTATCAGCCCCTGTTGCGGACCGCCTATCTGGATTTAAATTCTACCTGCCAAGCCATGTTCCCGGCTACAATGTTTGGTAATGCAACTGTGGTTGTCGTCATGAGGGACGTGGTTATGTTGTTCGATTTAGCCAATCCATTTTATCCACAACGAATTGGCATATGGTCTGCACCTGGTGTGAAAGGTGTTCTGCAATGGCGTAATGGTCTTCTTATTTTCGGTGAACATGGCTTTTCCACTGTGGCCAGTAATTTGATACAAACCAAATTGGATACATGCTGTGAAGCATATCCTATTTCCGATGTAGCATCCACTGATCAATTCAGTTATGTGCTCACGGACTCGACTCTTGACATCCGAACCTCAAATCTTTGCCAAATTAAAAGGTTATCAATTGAAGGGGGAAGGAGCTTGCATCTGTCTGAGAACCTCCTATGGGTAGGAGGAAGTGCGGGAATAGAAGTGTTCAGTGTCTCTGAGCCAACAAACCCTAGACTACTGGCACGGTACAACAAATTGAATATATCCCATCTTTCCTCTAGCGGGTACCATTCTTCATCAGTCACTGCCTTACTCACAGACGGTTCACAGCATACGTTTGCGCTCATTGACAATAGGATAAGTTTGGTTAACCGTTCATCAAGACCTTGGTTTCCTCAAGCATTGGTGGTAGATCAATGTTTAGTCCGGTTGACAGAGGATCATCGAGGATTAGCAATTTCAACTTTCGGTCAGAGACGCGCTGTAGTAAATGAACAAAATAACGAAATGCCTCAAGACTATCAGGCAACTGAAGCAAGTGATGAAGGTAAAATATAACACATCATTTTACGATAATTTGTTAATTAAGAACCTACTTAAAAAATCGTTTAAAGTAGGTTCTTATATTTATAATAGGGTGCTTTAAAATTTTTTGATCATAACCATCATTCGAGGGCTATGTATATCATCAAACTTTAATTTTAATTAATTACAGAGTATAAAATATTCAAAAAATAAAATAAGAAAACTAATTATCCTGTATCTACCTCTATACAAAGTACAGATTTTGCGAAATAATATTCTTTGACACCTTTATACAGAAAAAACAATATATATAAATATATTTTTTTCGCGTAAAGGAATATATAAGAAAGGGGTAACACATTGCTACGTATACAAAGAGGCTACATGTACGATCCAGATGATAATGAGGTCATTGTGAACGAAATTTTCTACAAAGCTGCATCCGAACAAAAGCTAGGAAGTAAAATGAGTGTGTTTGCTGCAGACAAGCTACCTACTTCTATTTTTGAAAAGATCCAAGAAAACGAAAGTATGTCTTATATGGAAAGTATGGAAGTAGAAGAGGAAACTATTCAAGAAATACTTTGCTATTTAGACCAAAATCAAAAACCAGAAAAGCTATATTTTGAAATGCAGTACATGAAGTAACACCAAGAACTGAAAATAAGAAGGGATTTTTAGTAGGGGAAACAGGGGCACTATTCTTCATTACATATAACAGCTGCATAAAAAGTCCCTTCTTATCTTCGTTTCATTAAAAACAATTGAAGATATTATGAAATTAGTTTAATATAAACGTATATTTATTGTTTAATTGATTCCGTTTATTCCCACACCTTATTGTGTTGTGGTTGAGTTGTAGAAGCAAGTTGCGTCTTGTTTCAATTGTGAAAGGGCTTCTTTGAGCCGATTAGTGTATATATAGCTTATTTTGCTATGCACGTTTTTAATCGACTTAAAGAAGCCCTTTTTGTGTTGTCTTTAAGTTAGGAATCACTTGTACGTAGACCTTCGGGGCTAATAATATGCGAAATAAAAAAGTACACCTATTGTGTTTTTTTGTTTCATTTAGAGGAGAGATTATATGGAATTTCACAAATTATGGCATAAGAAAAAGAATATGAAAATCATTAATACTCATAATAACCATGAAACAATGGGCCTTTATTTAACAGAAACATATCCTATCTTCGATTGTGTAAGGTACCTAAATGTTTAAAAGTTAAGCACACAGGTAATAACCATTAAAAAATAATGTGAATAACAGCACTAGGTTTACAGCGTTTCTTATTATTGTTAAAGGTTTTTGAATTTGACATAAAAGAAAGAGATTAATTTCTAATTCATAGTAAACTAGATATAGAGTGGAATATAAAAATTAAAAACTAGAGAATGTATATAGAAGTAGGGTACTTGTTGCAATGCTAAAAACACTAGAGATTATGATTTGTAAACCAGAGAGGAGTCATATAATATGATTACAGTTAACCGAGGGTATATGTACGATCCAGATGATAATGAAGTTCTAATTACTGAGATTTATTATGAAGCTGCTACTGAAACTAAATTAGGGAGTAAAATGAATAGCTTATCTTATTCAGTTCTTCCTAATAACATTAAAGAAAAAATAGAAGCAGTTACTTCATTATCCTATATGGAGAGCATTGAAATGTCACAGCAATTAGCTGCTGTATATCAGAATGAAATTAATAAGTATGGAGAACCGGAAAAATTGTACTTCGAGTACACAAATATGTAAGAAGAGAGAAGGCATTGAACGACCTAGTTCAATGTCTTTTTTTGAATAAATTCACAGAGATAGGAAAAATAGAAATACGGTAAGTAACTTTTACTGTATTCATCTTAAGTTCATATTTGCAGGTGAGTATTCAATAACAGGAGTTAGCGAAGATTATAATCTAAGCGGGATTATTTTTCTAAAATAAATATACAAGGGGGCGGAAAGGAGGCATGTTTTTTTGTCTCCTTCTTTTATTATGAGGACATTTAAAACTATCCAATTCGCAATGTTTACAAATATTAAGCATTACATGTTTCTGCTTACAAAGATTGAGCCAATATTAGAGGAACCACATCATGACTATAAGCTATTTCAATTTATTTGCGAGTTAGAGATAAATCAAATATATGAAGCACTTGAAGGCCAGAGGAATGATACTTATATAGATTCAAATGCCCATCCAGTATATATACATACACTTATTAAGCAGGCGAATTTACTTCAATATGTTATTTCCATTGTGCAGGAGGAAAGAGTTATCCATGCTGCATCGATACTATTGATGCACTCATTTGACTTGTACACCGTACATAGGATTACAAATTTATCAATTTCATATCTAAGAAACTTAGGGAATACACTTTCAAAATAAAACTAGGGGGATATTTACAATGAGCATCATTATCAATATTGCAAAAGGAAAAAAGCTTGTATCATATATTGTTTTAATAAGTAAAAGAGGGAATAGTAGTGCAAACGGTAGCCCCTTATAAGAATTCAGGCAGGTGTACGAATGTTATCAAGCATTGCAAAACGTTGGAAAACAAGAAAACAATAAAAAAAAATATATAATAGCAGGGAGAAGAGAAACGCATGTATAATATACTTAAACGTCAATTTAATTACATTATCCGAGGGGTGATTCGGATTAACGAAGAAGTACAAAGGGAATTGGACCTATTGGTGCAAAAGATTCGTGAAACTGTATCTTCAGTCCAAAAAATCATCCTTTTTGGCTCTCATGCATATGGCACACCAAATGAAGACAGTGATTTTGATCTCTGTATTGTTGTGGAAGGTGTAGGAGAAAGAAAAAGGGAAGTCATTAATCGTATCAATTGGGGGATTTACGATGTAATGGAAACACCAGTTGATATTTTAGTGTATGGACCAGAAGAGTTTCAAGAACGTGCTAGCCGCAATGTAACTATGGAACATAAGATTGCACTAGAAGGGACGGTCCTATATGAGAAATATTGAGGATCTAAAAGAGTGGATAACCATTGCAAAATCTGATTTAGATTCTGCTATTTACTTATCTGATATGAAACCTTTCCCCACTGCAATTATTTGTTATCATAGTCAACAATGTGTGGAGAAACTTCTAAAAGGATTTCTTGCACTAAACGGTAGGTCAGTCCCTAAAACTCATAACCTTTTACTGCTGCACAAATCTTGTTATAGATTAGATGAGGAGTTCTCATTGATTTTAGAACAATGCGTGCAGCTGAATGGTTATGCTACAGACATTCGTTATCCGTATTTTGAAGCCCTTACTGTTCAAGATGGGTTAATAGCTATACAACATGCTCAAAAAGTAATGCGTTTTTATAAAAAGATCTTAAACAAGCTAAATATAAATGAAATCGAAATCGATTAAAAATAGAGGAAATATATAAAAGAGAGTGCCTATGATAAGGGACTCTCTTTTTCTATTTAAAAAAGAGGAAGAATGCCCCATACATAACAAAATAAAATCTTATTTTGCTAGGGGCTAACAATAAAATTATGGACATTTACACACAAATTAAAGAGGAAATGAAAAAAGTCTCTCGCGATTGTTGTTTTGTTGGTTATAGCGGGGGGGAAAGATAGTTCTGCTATGTTGACATTGCTATGGGATGCTATTTCTGAGCTGTCGCTAGAGGATCGTACAAAACCTATTCATATATTAACTTACGAGGTTGGGGTAGAAACACCTGTTATGACTGCTTATATCTCACGTACATTAAAGAAAACTGCTATGTATAGCTGTTCGGGTTCTTCAGACCAAAACAAAAAGCATAGTTAATTCCTATGCGGATACCCATGCTTTTTCTTGTTATTTCATTTGTTTTTTTACATTTTGTGCCTCACAAGTGACCGTTATCAATTATTTCTCCTTATATAAAAACAAATAACGATAACAATTGTTATCGTTTTCCGACAGAAGACTCCTTCCTCAAAATTGTGAAGGTGTGAAACACCAATTTTAAGTGGGAGATTAATGTCGGTTGGCATACGCCAACATGTTTGCTATCATTTACTTGTACAGATTGCTCTTCGAAAACTGAAGTTATGAGGTTGGTTGCAGAAAAACGTTGCAACCGTAAAATCTTCAACGTTCTTTCGCCCCATGCTTGCCGAAGTTGCGAAAACCAAGCTAAAGTAGGGAGTGTGGTGCGTCAACGTACAAGATACTTATGTTTTCACCGTAGTGACTACGGGTAGAGCCTGCTAAGATAACCGGTGGATACATTGGTGTTCGCAGGAATCTCCCACTTCAAAAAGTCCGTAAGGACGTTAAGTGGTGAGTAGTTCAAAGCTCTGGACTGATATTTAAACAGGCTATCTCTTTAGTGATTTTTTCTAATGCTTCAGCTTGCGTCCTTCTCTATACTCCACTTTATTAAAGGACTATACTCTAACTTAAAATTACTTTGATAATCATATTACGAACTCTTTTTATTGCTACTATTATTCAGTAATTGCTCTATTTTAGATTCGTCGATTAATACGTTTGAAGAAATTGTAGGTGCAAGTATAAAACCAGGTTGTTGCCAGTCAGCTAAAGTCAATAAAACTGCTACAGTCGGAAGAAAATACAATTGCCAATCTTCATCGTTCAAGCCAGCACGTCTTGCTTCTGGTTTCAGCAAGCCAAAAGAACCATCCTCCTGTTGTTGATCAAGTAGCCATTCTAATGACCATTTACAAGCAATATCTTGTTGTAAATTGAGGTAAGCACAGGTACGTAACAGAACACTAACTACTTCTATATCCCAATACCGGGCATAAGAGACAGCCAAATTTGGTAAAATTGTGGTTAAAGAACCACAATCAATGGGATGACGGCCATATGTAGTAGCATTTGATAAATTCTGGCAAAATTTTAATGTTTGTTGACGGTTCATATTAACCAATTCTCCTATTGTTGGCCAAGTATACAAACTACTTTTTTGTTTTTGTAACTTAACCTTAAAGCCACTATGTTGGAGAAGATTATAGAGTAGATTTAACTCGTTTGGCAGTGGATCAAAATCCTGCAAAACCTTAGCATATTCAAGTGACAAATCAAATAAGCATGGATGAATAATCTCTTGTTCTTGTAGAAATTTATGTACTTCTACTGCTAAAATCGGGTCACCGGAATATGTCCGGTAATCAAAAGGTGCAATTTTTTCCACAATCTGATTTAAGTTAAAAAGAACTTGATTTTCCAATTGACCATTAACCACCTGTGTTGCCCATATGCCTAATAAGCGCTGCAGTTGACGTACTGTATCTTGTGGATTTATATCTAACCGAATTAACCAATTTTGTGCTTTTAAAACAGCTTTAGAATTTAACATTATATATCTCCTATTAATTAATATGAATATTACGACGTATATAAGATCCGCAAAAAAGAATTCCTATTAGAGTCGTATGATAACAATTCTCAAATAGATTTTTTTGATCTGGAACCTCATTAGAAAGAGAAAAATGTGGTCCCGGTAAAGCACCATCCAGTCTCCAAGCCCGTAAAAATTCTAGAGCAGCAGTTTTAAACAAAGATGTATTACTTCTCCCTAATGCAACCATGTTAATTAATAGTTCACCTGTAATATCCCAATCTGCCTTCTTCCAATAATATATCAACAAAGATTCTAAAACTTTTATTACATCTTGATTTTCATCTCTTGGTAAGTGCATCGTTAATCCACAGAAATCAGTCAAATAAAATAATGTGTGAGTGATAGAATAAACTTCCCATTCAGATAGAAAAACTGGGTTTGGACAAAGACCAAGAGTTGTAGATCTGTAAATGGATTGCCAATCTGGTGGTTCCTCCATTAAACCTGCCTTCCATTGCATATATTGTAATTCCAAGGTACGATATGGAGTTTTTTCTGAACAGTTTGGATAATTGTATTTTTGTATACTTTCCAATGCTTTCTCATATTTTTCCAATCGATGACCTGCCATCCGTAACGTCATATACGCTATGAAATAGTGATCAAAATGATTGGGCATTTTACGTGCACACTGTACAATTAATGGATCATCAAAGAAGTCCAACAAGAATTCTTCAATAGGAATTGTCTGCAGCTTCAGTCTAGAATCATTCCATTGATTTATAAAACTATACATAAGTGCCAATTCTGTAATCTCTTTCATATTTTCAGGGTTTGCTACATTTTCAGGTACAAACATTGGCAAATTCTCTATAGTCCAATTCAAACCACGGGTAACACAGGCTCGTAATTCTCTGTTAAAATCATCTGACAGTGAATTATTCTGAGGCTCTATTTTACTCAAATTTATATCTCCTATTCTTAAGAGGCAGGATTAAAGACTTCCTTTACCTCGTAATTAAGTTATAGTCTTTAATCCTACGATGAACACTCTTTTTATTACAAAAATAATGCTACTCCTTTACAACAATGCAGTAATTGCCGTTGCAAGCCACAAACCCACTTTTAGCAGAAAGACCCATTTCAGATAATTCTTTTGAAAAATTAGCTAATTTTTCTTGATCTAAATTTAGCATTTCTTTTTTTACTAGAGCCTTTAAAATATCCTCATGTTGGTTAGACATTTCAACACCTCCTTATTATTCAATAAACAGTATTTCCTAAATCATCTTTTAAATACATATATTTCCTTTAGGGTGATTATTAATTCTAAAATAGTAAGCAAAACTCTCTTACTCTCAGTTACCTTCAAACGCTTTAATCTTTTGCTCAGAGAGAATACTCAGTATCTTTACATGGAATAATGAAGGATTGAGCTACAATATAAGAGGATATGATGAAAAAGCTAGTATGAAGCTTTTGTATGCTGCAGAGTTTACAAAATTGACTTTATAGATTAATAGAAACAGAGGAAATGCTATCCGAAGAGACAAACCATCTCTTGGCAAAAGTACTTAAGGAATTAGGAAACGAGGCTTTTTTAATAGCTTAACATGCAAATAGAAGCTATATTTAAAGTGACTACCAGTAACGTAGGTACTTTCTTTAAATTAATAGTAAGATGATACAATGTATTAATTAATATATAGAGAATATAGGGGGATGAATTATGCGCCTATACATATTAGAAATTACTACAGAACATAAAATTAGTTTTATTAATGCAACATCAATAGAAAAGGCCATAGAAGCATTTAAAAGGATATATAAACATTATGAAGAACAAGTACCATTTTACGTTAGAGAGATACATCCGAGTGAAAAAATCATAATGGATACAATAAGTGGTGAAATACATTGCATAGGAGACAATAGCGTTCTAAAGAAATGTTTGGAGAATCTTATGCACTTATATACTCCAATTGATTGGGTTCCTACACTTGTACTATATCAAGATATAAAAACTGATCCGATTTCGTTTACTATACATAAAGAATGCCTTATAAAAGGAAGCCCTGAATATAACGAGGTTGGGATGGATGTTTGGAAAAGCGCTCTCCAGGTATCGTTAGATGACCACAGAGAGGTTTGGAATGCCCTAAAGACATTTTTACACATCCAGGTACTTTCTGTATTCGAATTAGAACAAGTAATCAAAGTTAATGAAATAAGGTGATAATAATGGAATTCGAAGAACTTATACAGTTTGTAGAAGAAAATAAGCAAGAGCATTTTCAAGATATAATTAGTCAGAACGAAGCTGCAATTAAAAAGATAGATGCGGAAAAGTAAGAAGTAATCAAAGAAAAATATATTAATAAGAAGACGCGATGTTTTGCCCCTTTGGATCTGTTTATCTAAAGGGGTGTTTTTATAGTGAAAAGTGAAAAGAAGATCTGAGCTGAAAGGCGGATTAAGGAACCGTTGAGTAGCAATAAAGTTACTCAACTAAAGGGCCAGTTTGTGGAGGATTTTAACAGGTTTTTTAGAGTTATTATTAAAAAAAGGATTTTGAAGTCTTTTGGTGAAAATTAAATATTAAATCTATAAAAGATAGAGGTTTTTGTGATGTTGAAACTGTTTCAATATAACTGGCAAGTCCGTGATGATTGGTTTACATTGTGCGAAGACATACCAGATGAAGAACTATTAAAGAAACGGGTCGGTGGGTTCGGCAGTATACTACATACCCTATTTCACATTGTAGATGTGGAATATATGTGGATCTTAGGTTTGCGAGGTGAACCAGTGCCTGAGGAGCCACTGTTTGAGGATTATGCTAGCTTACAAAAAGTGAAAAATCTTTCAGCTCAATACCATGAGAAAGTGAAGCCATTTGTGACATCTTGGACAAATGAAATGGATTCTCGGAAACTTTCAGAAACTGATTTCAATGAAGAACCGATTAGCTCTAGAGACGCACCAATCAGGCGCCGAGTCATTGAATGTACACACGGAGAGATCATACGTCATGTCATTGTCCACGAAATCCACCATATTGGCCAGTTATCTATATGGGCACGTGAAATAGGAAAAGAGCCTGTTTCCGCAAATCTGAGAGGAAGAGGGCTATTCGATAATTAGACTGCCTTTGCCAATTTTTCAGCTTTAGAATATTTCATTCTAGCCATAAAAAATACTCCCCTTAGATAACAGATTTTTATTTTTTATCTGTCTACCTAATAGGGAGCATATCAAATCTTTTTCAAAATGGATTCTTTTTATTTATCGTAAAACTTTGGATTGCGAGGTATTTTTGATCAAACTTTATTTCAAAGCTACAACTGTAAATATTGATAATATCTTTTTAAAGATATTTTAGTTTTGAACCCCATCCTTCTTACCAACTCATCTTCAGCTAATCCTTGCTTAATAAGACGGAGAATAAAAGTGTTTCTCATCTGCTGTGCAGAGATACGCCTATTTAATTCCGCACGTTTCACTTCAAGTCGTATCATCTTTTGTATAGCAACTTCAGACAAAGCCTTTGGTGCATCATTTTCGTACACCCATCGATACGTACCTCGATTAAAATCAAATGCCACAAATAGAGGATTATCTGTGTGTTGTCTAGGTCTTACAGGCTCCGGAATAGTCGTGTAATATTTGTAAAGCTGTTGCGTATCTTCCATGGCTAAAGAGACAGACCTAGTTGCTCCGTTTTCTCCAGGTACCATTAAGAGATTTCTAGCAAACTGTATATGGCTCATATTAAGCGATACAAGCTCTTGCAAGGACAGCCCATAGTTTACTACTAAATTTATAATACAAACGTTTCTATCCATAATAAGAGGGCGATATTTAGCTTGTCTTTCCGTTAAGCCCTTCGTTGATAGCACAGTTTGTTTTAAAAGCTTTTCTTCCATTTCAGTAATAAAATCATTATCATTTAGTGATTGATCCGGAATTAAAGAGAGATTAATACCATCCAATGGGCTAACTATACCTAAAAACATGTGTACCTTCTTCAAAACCACCCATATTCTGTGTCTTGTTTTCTGAGAATATTTACGCTTGTCTTCTAACTCAGAGAAATACGTCTGATAGTCCGCTTCAGAAAGTTCACGCCATGATTTGATATGTAGAAGTTTCTCATTTGCTCTTAGCCACTTATAAAAATCTTTAATATCGTAAGCATAACGTTTAATCGTGGATTGTTTCCGTCCTTTTTCTGTTAAATAAGCAGAAAAGGCAGCTAATGTTTCTTCTAAATTAATGTTTTCGCTCATTATAATCACCTAATTTCTTAGGAATTATTATAACAGAAAATAAGTGAAAGACCTGCTACCGCCCTTTGCTACGCACGGTTGCTGGCATATCCAAAACGCAAACGGACAAACAACCCTTTGCGTTTTGGATATGTTGATTATTATTTATAAAGCAAAATAAATAGGGCTATTATAATACTCCAAAAAGGCACTACAAAAACTAATCCCCAAAGAATTCCTCTAAAAAATCCAATTTCGTTATAAATATTTATTTCTATGTAAGTCGAATCTTTTAGTACAGCCATGCTTAATCCTCCCAATATAAATTGTTTATTAAAATGAAAAAAGGACAAACCTCGCCCGTAGGGATACGTAGGTTTGTCCTTTTTAATGTGGGTAATGATATGTTTATTTACCATTATTATAACTTAATTTACAGATATTTTCAATTAGATCAGACTTCTTATTGCCATGGATACTAGTAACAAAATTTAATAATAGGGATAAGGAGAATTGCTAGTTTGGATATAATAAATAGATTTACTAGTATCCTGCAGGTTCTTTAGATGTTGCTCTTGATCATATAAATATCTTTGTTCCAACTGTTTTTGAATAGTATCATCATAGTTTAGATTGTCTTCAATAAGTATCCAATCTTCATCACGGTTATATTTTTTCTGTTCAATTTTCCAACCTGTTCTACTAGCAATGTTATGGGGTAAACTTTTCCTTTTGCATTCATCAAATGCAGCTCTACCTGCGCTTTCGCCTGCTTTCATACACCCAGCCACACCACCGATAATACCTCCAACTCCAGCCGTAGCTGTAGTCGCTGCTGTGTAAGCAGCGATACAAGCAGAGTATGCAGCAGAAACAGCACCACCTGCACAAGCGACTATAGCAGCTTTTTGCTGCGGCGTTGTTTCATCCAGATAATATGCCACCGAATAAATTTCTATGACTTTGGTTTTCATCCCTAAACAAAGAAAAGGAACTTTTGTGCACTTACCGAAAGCACAAACTTTTTTATGACAAGTATGACTATACGGTTCGTCATAACTAAAACGTTTAATTAGATTTCTAATTTCAGCCATAAAATCACCCAATTTTAATTATTAAAATCTCTTTAACTATTTATGTGTGTATGATTGTCCTTGTTCGGCATGTATACCTAGTAATTTGAAAATAGATGAATAACTATAAGATTATGTAGGAATATGAGTATAAAAAACTTATTAACAAGCATACTAGCTGTATTAAAAATCTATTATAAATATATATCTTATATATTAAAAAGAAATAAAGATAAAACTATTATAGGTTATCAAAAATAGAGGAAAGATTTACTCCCACAAGGGAAAATTTGATGTTAGAACCTAAAAAATCATAAATAGTAGAAAATGTATTCGTAGATTCAATGATTATTAGACTTTCAATTCTACAAAAAAGCATAAAGGGAATCATATGTTTCTACATGAAATCGGAAAGAAATTGATACAAGTCCCTTAATATTTACCCAACTATAGAAATGGGATTTTTTTCTTTATTTTGGTAAATAAAGCGGTATCTAGCATCAAATTATCCACATTTTGTTCAGAAAATGTAGCTATATGTTAACATTACTCAGTATTTACACATAACTCACATTATTGTTGATGATTTTTATTAGATGAAATGAACAACAATAGTATTATCAAGGATATTGGGAAAAATTTATTCACATTTGATCATATTTGTCCTCATATCCACTATTTATATAAATATCCTTTTGATTTTTTGTAGATATAAAATTGAATGTTTTACTACACATGAAAAATACCCAATGTGTAGTGTGGAGATTCTTGTATAGCTAGAAGATGATTTGTATAGTATTGCATAAAAAAAGACCCCATTTTACATGAAGTCCTTTTGATTTGGTATGTATAAATAGAGTAGTGGAAAAGGGGAGGGAATGAAACAAACACGAATAGCCCTCCACTTTCGATTTTTTCAAAAATAGAGAGCTTGTTGCTATTATTTTATTTCCATTGCATTTAGCACCTGATCTGGAGCTGTTATTGTTACACCAGCACGTACTAAACGTTCGAAGGTACGCATAAACTCTAGTAAATTAAACTGTTTTGGTAGCTCAATCACACGCAGCTGCTCTTGTGGTAGTTTATCAATGGATTCGATAAACCATTCACGTACATCACTTGGAATTGTGCGTTCTTTATGGCCACGAACTTTTAGTTTTTCACGCATTTCAATTTCTAAAGCGATATATGCATGGAGATTTACTCCCTGATCATATGCATATTTTCTAAATAACGTTTCTTCCTGGTATTTTAGATAATTACGGTGATAAGACTCTTCCGTCACTGGTACCGCAAACTTCTGCTTCAGTAATGCATGCACATTTTTAAACATCTTCTTAATGTTGTGAAGAGAGTACATAGAATAATGTAAACCGAAATTAAAGACAGCTTGCTCACGGTCACTATTTCTCTCTTTTGGTATATGCTGCGCAATAAGAGGGTAGATACCTTCTTTTGCTGCTGTATCGAGAATTTGATATTGAGATGTTTGATGCAATAGTTTCTTCAATGTATATACAATTTTCGTTGGATATCCTTCTTTTCGATCAACCATGTCACGTAGTCCGCGGATTACACTGCGAATTTGACGATGACAAGTGTGCTTTAATACATGAATGAATTTATTCATATCTGCAGACAATTCACCAATATTCATCTCTTGTAGGACTGCTTCGATAAATTTCGCTTTTCGAGCATAGGTAGCTTTTGGTGTAAATGGATCCCTATGTTGTTCTTCTCCAGCTTCTTTCGAACATAAGTAGTCTGAATGGATAGACAGATATAATGTCGTATATCGTTTTGTATGTTTTACACCTTTTTGCATTTTACAAATTTTGAATAGGGGATTCCCCGTACATGGTAATGCAGTTGTTAATTCCTCGATAACCGCACGAATCTGATGCGGATATTTTTTATGTAAGAAACGATACATCCCACCGAAGTGAGTTTTGTTTCCTCTTTCGTCCTGCTTGTCCAAAGAACGCTTTAATGTTGTTTCCGTATGTTGTTGCATCGCAATGTCTAAGAATAGTTTTTTAGCCGCTACAGAGAGCTTAAAGAAAGCCTTTGTAAATACAACTGGACTAATATATACGTACGGATTTGCTTTTTCTGTTTCCTCATTCATAAAATGAGTCAGTTTGATTGTATATCGGCCATCTAAGCCATTTTCAATAGAGATTATGTTATGTAAGCTTAATTTTTTTAATGCAATATAGAATTGTGAGTGTTGGATATAAGCAAATTCTTCTTTATATTGCTTGTAATCTTCCCACATCATATGTATTGTTACATTTGGAATGACACCATTAGTAAAGCATTTCTTATGCAGATATAAGAAAACTTCGAGATCAGCATTCGTAATACCGTATAATTTATGTTTTCTTCCGGTTTTTTCTGCAATTGCAGACATTGCGCGACGTGAAAAAGATGGCTTGGCTTTTTCGACAAAGCCTTCTACGTCAGCAATACGTTCTTCGTATGTCACGTGCTGCAGAATATCTTCTAAATATGTATCTTTATAGCTATAGTATTTCTCTTCAAATGTTTCCACAAATTTTTGCCAAGATTTTAATGTTACTAGCACAGCATTGGTTGTTTCCCCATTTAAGCTACGTTGATTTCGTATTACAAATGATTTCCCCATCTTTTTCACCTCCGTTCTACAAATTCAGAAATATATGCCAAAATACTATAAAATATACCAATTTTGATTATAGCAAAATGAAAAATGTTGAAAGGTGCCCCTTTAAGAGGAATTTTTAAAACATGAAACACGTTATAAACCCAATGATTATAAGGGATCGGAGAATCTATGGAAAAAAATTTGTGTTAAGGATATGGTAAAAAACGTTTCATGTCCTAATTGTATATACACAATAATGAAACACGGGAAGATTGTTGATATATAGAGGGTTGTGGGGAATTGTTTATAATTTTAGGTCAAGGATATGGCAAAAGTGTTTCATGTTTTAATCATAGGTCGTTCATTAGGAAAAGATACTGTAAATCCCTTTATATAAAGGGTTATAGGAGAAAATGTAATAGCTTTAAGGTCAAGGATACGGTAAAAGGTGTTTCATGTTTTGAGTTTTGGAAGGTCAAGGATATGGCAAAAGCGTTTCATGTTTGATATATAATGAAATTTACAAAAAAACTAAGGTGAACCTTTGGTACATAAGGTTTTTTGACTGTTCCATATGTATATTAAGGTCAAGGATATGGCAAAAGAGGTTCGTTAAAATTCAATGATTGTATGTATTAAAATAAAGATAAAACGTGGATACCTATGGATTTATAAGGTTTTTGAAAAAAATTTGTATTACGTATTTAAATTAAGAAAAATTGATTGATGTCTCATGTTTTCGGATTTAGGTTAAGGATATGGCAAATTTATTTCAAATAAATTTGAAAGGATCTGGTGTATATGCGATATAAATTCTATTCATATGAACTTTTTATGAGAATATGGGAACGACTAGATAAAAATGTTTCATAATTTATAGGGAAGGTTCACTATATGGTAAAAAGTGTTTCATATCTTAATTTATTAGATTGATTGAAGACCTATTGAGAACTAATGTATAATTAATGTTATTTTATGTTGTAAATAAAGAAAATTTGTTTCATTATTGCTTGAATATTACCAAAACTAGAAAACAATAAGTGTTTACATATATGTAATAGATTAAATGTTTGTTTGAAAGGAAATTACGGAAGGAGTGATAATGTGGAGAGATTAACACAACTGTTTACGGATGCATTATTAATATCTGAGCCTTTATACGGAAACAATAAAGTAGTTTGGAAAAAATGGACTGCTTTTAGTTCAGATGTAGAAAAAGATAATACTAAGGTTGTAACTTCTCAACATGTTTCACCATCTTTTTCGGCATTAGTATCATGGTTGAGTAAAAAGAATGAAGAAGGAATTACTTCGTTACAAATTGGTATTAAGTTAAAAGAGTATAAAGATGAAATTCATGCAACTATTGAAAAGGTATTAGAAGATGAGTTTAAGAATGCTAATAAGTTTAATGATGAAACAATCATCCAGGGAGACGTAAATGAGGATGAAACGGATGAACCAGTTGATAAAGAATATTTTGAAGTTAATAATTCCGCAGTTTATTTTAAATTACGTGATGGAATCTCTAAAAATCATTTTGAAGAAGACGCAGGTATGGGTGTGAAATCTTACCCTATTGAAACAAAGGAAAGTAATGCCATAGCTCAGCTCTCTTCTCACAGAGATGAAGATTTAAAGCTTATTAAAGATGATGAAGCATCTCGCTGGAATACTTTGGTGAATGATGTAATGAGCAATATGGATGATCTGACAGCTGATGTATTGGACTCCATTACCATCCAGTGGCTAGCACAAGCAAAATCCCCAGATGAATTCATAGAATTTTCATATGAGCAAGTATTGGATATGTGCAATGTACCAAAAAAGAAAGTAAGTAAAGGAGAGTACTACAGACCTGAAGATAAAATTAAGGTTGCTAAGCGTATTGCAGCACTAGCAAGTATCTTCATTTATTTAAATGATGATAATGAAGTAGTAGTCTTAAATGAAGAAAATGAACATGATGAAAAATATAAAGTAAAGAGAGAAGTTGTCAAACGGTTATTTGTCTTGGATTCAGTTGTATTATGGAGGCACAATACAACAAATGAATATATGGGCATTGAATCTTGTCGTATCAAACCAGGGAGTTTTTTAACAAGTTATTTATATGGTTCAAATAATACCACAGCATTATTATCTAAAAAGGCACTTGAGTATAATAGTTATCGACATAAGTATCATAAACGTTTAATTCGTTATCTAACATGGCAATGGAGAATACGACAAATATATTCAACTTTGAAGCGACCATACTCCATTGGAGGAGATAAAGGCTTATTAGCTGTTATGGCAATCCCGCTTAGTTGGAAGCCGAGTCGGATTAGAGAACACTTAGAGAATGTTCTTACTGACTTAGAAAAAGAGAATGTAATTTCTAAGTGGGAGTATACAGTATCATTAGATGAAGAACGTTTTAATAAGAAGAATTGGTTTAAAGATTATTGGGTGAATTTAAATATTACTATACTCCCACCGGAAGAATTAATTAAGTCAATGTATAATTTACCTAAGAAAAAAACACTAGAGTTAGAAAATAATACTGAAGCATCTGTAGAGTATTTTGAAAGGGCTAAGGATGTTGTTAATATGCCTCCGAAAAAAAATAGTGAAGAGCTTAATAGATTTGATGAAGAGGCTGTTCGAGAGAAAATACTTAGACAACGCAAAGTTGATAATAAGTCTATACGAGAATTAGCAAAAGAAATAAGAATATCGGCACCTACATTATCTAGATTTTGTAACAAAGAAACCAAGCGGTTATCTGCAAATGCAGTTAAAAAAATGTCTAAGTGGTATGAGAGACAAGAAATATTAGAAAAAATGTAGTGGTGAACCAGATTATTAAAGAAGAAAAAACATTTTGTAGAATGTTTTTTCTTCTTTTTACTATGTCTGTTTCTAAATAATAATTTATAAATAGTTTTTATGCTCTCTGAGAGAAAAGATCCTTTGCAATAATATTAAATAAGCACGCAGATACGCTAAGTACAGCAGCCCCCTCATTATATAAAAGCATTATAAAAAATAGAGAAAATAGAATCGCCTTAAGTAAGATTTCATTTTTAGCCTGTTTGATATGTTTCAAAATAGTTAACATCTCCTTATTAATTAGTTAATAGAGTGCTAGGAACTAAAGCTAGATACTCTATTGGCATATTTTACTCATTATCAAAGTAAATTCTAAGAGTGAATTTATATTTGATAAATTAAGTTTATTTAAGTAGGAAAATATTTCTGTCAGCGTTAAAATTATTAGTGAAATTAAAAGTAATTATTTCTCCTGCAAGGGGACTTGTTAAATTACAAGAAGAGTTAATAACTAAGAAAATAAGTAAAAGGAACCGTTAGCCATCAAGATGGAAGAAAAGCCAATAAATATCCTTAATCAAGATATCCTTAATAATATCTAGTTATATATTAAAAGGTGAACACAAATAAAGAGAAGAATAATTAAAGTATTTGTGAGTTAGCAAAATAAAAGAATTTTTAGTATTCAATATTTTTAAGAATGTTATATCATAAAAAAAGATCAAACGATGATATAAAGAATTAACTTGATAGGTGGATAGAGAGACAATATGTAGTGAATTTTATTGTAAATTACGACTCCATATATTAAGGGTATTATGAAACTATACATTTTTGTTAATCAGTTAGGTAATAGCTATGAAAATAGGGTCGAACATATTGGTGTAAAAGAATAAATTGATTTAGAAATCTCTTTAATTTTTTAGGTGCGAATGTATAGCAAACATGAAATTCCTAGTACATTCGCACCTAGAATTCTTATACTTTATGGATTGAATTTATAATTTTTATAAAAATTACTTTACTAAATAAAAATATTTTTATACTTTTGAATAGAATTAACGTATTTGTGGTTGATTTTGAACACAAATCGGGGTCGCACCTTATATAGGTGCGTGGATTGAAATACTTACTTTAGCGCAACTAGAGCATATTCATTTGTCGCACCTCATATAGGGCGTGGATTGAAATCCGCACCCTGCGAAACAATAACAGTTGTTGTCTGGTCGCACCTCAAATAGGTGCTTGGATTGAAATATCATGTCAAAGGCCATTTGCACTCATTGAGGTAGTCGCACCTCATATAGGTGCGTGGATTGAAACCATTGGTTTATCAGGAGTCATTGGCTTATCTTTTTCGCACCTATATAGGTGTGTGGATTGAAATATCATTTGAGTGCGATCTATTTCAACAGCATTTAAAGTCGCACTTTATATAGGTGCGTGGATTGAAATATTTGGTAGCGCATTGTATATGGATGCACGATTTGTCGCACTTTATATAAGTGCGTGGATTGAAATACAATTCCTCGTGGTATGAACCCTGAAGATGTTAAAGTCGCACCTCATATAGGTGCGTGGATTGAAATTCAGACGGCTTGTCTTTTTCCGTAGGCTTATCTTTTTCGCACCTTAAGTAGGTGCGTGGATTGAAATGGATCAGTAAACGGCAATGAAAAACCCGCCGTCGTCGCACCTTATATAGGTGCGCAGATTGAAATTAGTAATGCTCTGGCTTTAAAACGCTCTGCAGTTTAGTAGATACTCAACCGGAAGTATCTACATCTGCAGTATCTAACAAACATGTAAAAAATATAAAATGGAGGGAGATTGAATGACGTACATTGCTCATATACGCGAGAGTGACAGTCAAGTACAAACAGTCGAAGAACATTTATTAGGAGTAAAAGAACTAGCTGAAACCTATGGAGAAAAAATTGGTATAAAACATTTAGCTGGTTTAGCAGGTATGCTCCATGATATGGGTAAATACACCAATGAGTTTAAAGAATATATATTGGAAGCAGTAAATAATCCTAATTCTCCACCTAAAAGGGGGAGTGTTGATCATTCAACTGCAGGGGGGAAATTGTTATATCAATTATTCCATACAGAAAATATTATTCCTTACAAAGGGATAATATCTGAGATAGTGGGAAATGCCATCATTTCTCACCACGGATACCTTCAAGATTTTTTAAATCCAGATTTAGAATCGCCCTATTTAAATAGAGTGCGAGATAAGCAATTAAGAGGATTTGATGCTACACAACAATTCTTTTTTAAACATGTTATGAAAGAGAAAGATTTTCATGAGTATGTTGACAAAGCTACTGTAGAATTAGAAAGTTTCCTACTTAAAGAATCCCCAGAAAATGCTGAAAAACAATTAATGTTTTTAACTAAATTCATCTTTAGTACATTAATTGATGCCGATAGAACAAACACCCGATTATTTGAAGAAGAAAAAATTGTAGAATCAGTAATAAATTCTGATGAGTTATTTGAGAAATACTACGAGAGACTCATGATAAAAATTAATGCTTTCAAAAAACAGCAGAATGCAAATACCCCTATTAACATGTTGAGAGCAGACATGTCAGATCAGTGTGATCAGTTCGCTGAGAGGCCATCAGGAATATATACGTTATCTATTCCAACTGGTGGTGGTAAAACATTAGCAAGCTTAAGATATGCACTAAAACATGCAAAAACCCATAATAAAAAACGAATTATTTATGTTGTACCTTTTACAACAATTATTGAGCAAAATGCGGAAGAGGTGCGAAGAATATTAGAGGATGAAGAAAATATTTTAGAACATCATTCAAATATAGTTGAAGAAGTGAATGATCATGATGAAAATGAAGACGGTATGGCTAGCATACAACAAAAATTAAAATTAGCTAAAGATAATTGGGATTCTCCTATTATTTTTACAACCATGGTGCAGTTTCTAAATGTGTTTTACGCAAAGGGAAATAGAAATACTAGAAGACTCCATAATTTAAGTGAGGCAATTATTATTTTTGATGAAGTGCAAAAAGTTCCTGTTTCATGTGTTTCATTATTTAATCAAGCATTGAATTTTTTAAAAATATATACTCGTTCCAGTATAGTCCTCTGCACTGCTACTCAACCTGCTTTGGACTTTGTAGAACAAAAATTAGACATAAATACGGATGCTGAAATGATTAATAACCTTGATCATGTAATTGAAGCATTTAAAAGGGGGAAAATCATTGATCAAGCAACTAATGAAATCTTTAATAAAGATAAACTCAAAACATTTATACATACAAAAATAGAGGAAGTACAAAGTATCCTCATTGTTCTAAATACAAAATCAGTTGTGAGAGATTTATATACACAATTACAGAGTCAAGGATTAAATGTTCCTATTTATCATTTAAGCACAACAATGTGTGCAGCACATCGACATAAAATTTTAGAAGAAGTTAGAGAATGTCTCAAAGAAGGAAGAAAAATCATTTGCATCAGCACACAGTTAATCGAAGCAGGTGTAGATGTAAGTTTTGAGTGTGTTGTTCGTTCTTTATCAGGGTTAGATTCTATAGCACAAGCTGCAGGAAGATGTAATCGCCACGGGGAAAAGGGCATACAGAATGTCTATGTGATTGATTATGAAGAGGAAAACTTAAGTCATTTAAAGGAAATTAAAATTGGAAAGAAAATAACTAAGAAAATCCTTATGGATTTAAAACATAACGATAAAATACATGGAGGACATATTTTATCAAGAGAGGCAATGAAAAGATATTTTAAAGAATATTATAGAGAATTTAAATCTGATCTAGATTATTTTATTCCAAAACTAAAAAAGAACATGACTGAGTTATTATCCGTACCAAGAATAGAAAATAGCTATCGTCGAGCATATATTCATAAACATGATAAAAAAGATATTCCATTATTTATTATAAATAGCTACCAGACAGCGGCCAAACATTTTAACGTCATTGATGATATAACCACTTCAGTTATTGTCCCATATGAAGAAGGAAAGGATATTATCGCAGAATTAAATAGCAATAACTCCATTGAGGATTTGAGTCGATTATTACGAAAGGCACAACAGTATACAGTTAACTTATTCAACTATGAAAAAGAAAAATTGATAATAAACGATGGACTCGTATACTATCTTGATGGGGAAATTCTAGCCTTGAAGGAAAGTGCTTATAATGATGAATATGGTTTGAATGTGCTTAATGAGAGCGATTTTAAGACAGCTATATTTTAAACCCTATCTTTGTTTGAGATAGGGTTTTTAATCCATGTTTTTATACCACATCAAAAGAATTCTTAAATTTCATATAATATATAATCGCTAAATATTGATATAGTTACATAGGAGGAGTATCATTAATTTACTAGAAAAATATAGAAAATGAAAAAGGAGGAAGAATCTTTGCGGAATTCTATTGAATTTGAGGTTTTTGGTGATTACGCACTTTTCACAGATCCTTTAATGAAAATGGGAGGAGAAAAGTTAACTTACCAAGTACCAACTTATCAAGCTATCAAAGGGATTGTTGAATCAATCTACTGGAAGCCAACTCTTCTTATGATTGTAGATAAAATAAGAATTATGAATGCAATCAAAATGGAATCAAAAGGTATTCGTCCAATTGAATATGGTGGTGGAAATACACTCGCAAATTACACATATTTAAAGAATGTAAGATACCAAGTTCAGGCTCATTTTATCTTTAATCCTCATCGACCTGATTTAGCTTTTGATCGTAATGAATATAAGCATCATAACATCCTAAAACGTTCACTTAAAGTTGGAGGACGGCGAGACATTTTTTTAGGAACGAGAGAATGCCAAGGATATGTGGAGCCTTGTGTTTTTGGCGAAGGAGAAGGCTTTTACGATAATTATGGTGGAGATATTCATTTAGGCACAATGGTTCATGGGCTTAATTATCCTGATGAAACAGGTAGGAATGAATTAGAAGTTCGATTATGGAATCCGGTAATGAGAGATGGAATTATTCAATTCATCCGACCAGAAGAATGTACAAAAATCCGTAAAATATCCAAGATGGAGCCAAAGATTTTTGACAGTTCAAACGTTGAATCAGTTGATGAGCTTATAAAACAATTAGAAGAAGGAGGTGAATAAATGAGTTGGCTATTGAATTTGTATGAGACCTATCAATCAAATTTAGATCGAGTCGGTAAAATTGAAAAAAAATATAATGGCCAAGAATATACATTGCTACCTATTTCACACACTACTCAGTCAGCAAATATTGAAGTTTTAATTACAGAAGAAGGGGCGTTCCATTCAGCAACAGTCATAGATAAGAGCGACGCCAATACATTGATCCCTTGTACAGAAGACTCTGCAAGTAGGTCTGGTACCGGAGCGTATAAAGTTCCCCATCCATTACATGATAAATTAACTTACGTTGCAGGTGATTTTGGTGAATACGGCGGCAGTAAAAAAGAAGAGGAGTCATTTGGCTATTATATCGAACAGCTAAGGAATTGGGTAGAATCCCCGTATACTACAGATAAATTAAAAAGCATTTACAAATACTTAAGAAAAAAACAATTAGTAAAAGACTTGGTAGAAACCAAAATATTATGGCTTGATGAAAACCAAAAGCTGATTGGAAAATGGGATAAAAAAGTTGAAGTTTTTCTGGGGAACAAGCCCGAAATCTTTACAGTGCTTCCAGCTGGCCAAGAAGCCGCGTTTGTTAGATTTACCGTGTATTCTCCAAATAAGATGCTATCAAAGGTATGGCAAGACAAAGATATACATAACTCCTTTATTAATTTTTATGATGGCCTCCTCGATAATGAAGATTACTGCTATGTTACTGGGGAAATAAAACCGAGTACAGATAAACATGCGAAAAAGATTAGAAATGCCAGTGATCAAGCAAAGTTAATCTCTTCAAATGATTTAAGAGGTTTCACATTTAGAGGAAGATTTACTACGTCAAATGAAGTAGCGAATATTAGCTATGATGTGTCCCAAAAAGCACATAATGCATTAAAATGGCTTATTAACAAGCAAGGGAAAATTATCGATCAACGTGTATTTCTTGTATGGGGCAATGATGCAGAAGATGTTCCTGATATTGTAGAGGACAGTTACAATATATTTTCAATGGATATAAGAGGAACTAAAAAGCGAGAAATAAAATCCTATACACATGAACAATTTGCCAATGAAGTTGCTAAGGCAATTGATGGTTATAAAAATAATTTATCTTCCAGTGAAAATGTAAATATTCTCTTGCTTGATTCAGCGACAACAGGCAGATTAGCGGTTCTTTACTATCGTAATATGGATAAAAACCTTTATTTAAATAGGTTAAAGAACTGGCATTCTACATGTGCTTGGGAGCATGGTTACCGTAAAAATGCAGATAATGAATTTATTAAATTTTATGGGGCACCGTCAACCAGAGATATTGCATTTGCTGCTTATGGGCCAAAAGCAAACGAAAAAGTAGTTAAGAATTTGATGGAGCGTATGCTTCCTTGCATTATAGATGAGAGAAAAATCCCTTTCGACATTGTTAGAAGTGCCTTTCAGCGTGCATCAAACCCTCTATCAATGGAAAAATGGGAATGGGAAAAAACATTAAGTATTACATGTGCATTAATTAATACAATGGAGGGATATCAATTGGTATTAGATAAGGAAAATAATAATAGAGATTATCTCTTCGGACGCCTTCTAGCCGTTGCGGATGTTTTGGAAAGAAAGGCATTAAATAATGGGGACCAACGTGCTACAAATGCTAGGAGGTATATGAATTCCTTTTCTCAACATCCGGAAAGAACATGGAGGACCATTCAAGGTGCCCTACAACCGTATCAAGCACGTTTAGGGGAGAAAGTTTGGTATTATAACAAATTAATTGATGAGATTGGCTCAAGGATAAAAATTGAAGATTTTAATAATAAACCACTGTCTGGCAAATACTTGTTAGGCTTTTATAGTCAACGGCATGAATTGTATCAAAAAAAAGAAAAAAACATTTCACTAAATGATGCAGTAAATATTGGAGAGGAGAATTAAAAATGAAAACTTTAGATCACAAAATCGATTTTGCAGTTGTTTTATC
Organism: Bacillus sp. AFS012607; assembly: GCF_002558005.1. Lineage (NCBI taxonomy): Bacteria > Bacillati > Bacillota > Bacilli > Caryophanales > Bacillaceae > Bacillus > Bacillus sp. AFS012607. The sequence continues at coordinate 54,763 of NZ_NTVM01000033.1, read as the reverse complement.
AGTTACAAAGGCTAATCCAAATGGAGATCCTTTGAATGGAAATCGCCCAAGACAAAATTATGATGGACATGGTGAAATCTCTGATGTAGCCATTAAACGAAAGATTAGAAATCGTCTGCAAGACATGGAAGAATCTATTTTTGTTCAATCAAATGACAGGAAGGTAGACCAATTTAATAGTTTAAGGGAACGAGCAGAAACCAATGTAGATTTAGTCAAAGCGTTAAAATCTAAGGATAATCCACATGAACAATTTGCTGCAATTGCATGTAAAGAGTGGATTGATGTAAGAAGTTTTGGACAAGTTTTTGCCTTTAAAGGGGGAGCTGGAAAAGGTGTCTCTGTTGGAGTAAGAGGACCTGTTTCAATTCATACGGCAACGAGTGTTGATCCGATTGATATTACTAGTATGCAGATTACGAAAAGTGTAAATTCTGAGCCTGGGAAAGATAAAGGTTCAGATACGATGGGGATGAAGCATCGTGTTGATTTTGGAGTCTATGTTTTTTATGGAAGTATTAATACGCAATTAGCAGAAAAGACAGGTTTTACTAACGAAGATGCGGAGAAGATTAAAAATGCACTGGTTATACTGTTTGAAAATGATGCATCAGCAGCACGACCTGAAGGAAGTATAGAAGTACATAAAGTTTGTTGGTGGGATCATAAATCAAAAATTGGTCAATACTCCTCTGCAAAAGTACATCGTTTATTAGAGGTTAAACGGAATATTGACGAACCAAAAACAATCGATGATTATACTGTATTGGTACATGAATTAGATGATTTAAAAGTTGAGGTTATTAATGGAATGTAATAAAAAGCGTCAGAATAGTTGAACGAAAGTATCCTTATAAAGATATACTTTATCAATTTATTAAAGGAAAGTCGCATCTCTTGCAGGTGCGTGGATTGAAATAACCAATCGAATATAAACGTGGGAAACCGAAAAAGTCGCACCTTATATAGGTGCGTGGATTGAAATGTGACGGATATAGAGACAGGTGAAAAAACAAAAAGTCGCACCTTATATAGGTGTGTGTGGATTGAAATCTTAAAGAATACTATGAAATTGAAAGAAGTACAGTCGCACCTTATATAGGTGCGTGGATTGAAATTTTAATACGGCTAAAGATTTACTAGCTGGATTAAGTCGCACCTTATATAGGTGCATGGATTGAAATAGTAGACAGAAGATGAAAGAAGATTTCTTTGTCACACCTTATATAGGTGGGTGGATCGAAATCCATTAACAAAAATATAAAAAGCATACGTGCCGGTCGTACCTCATATAGGCGCGTGAGTTAGGACTGGTAATATGCTTGATAGTAATTTAGTGTCTCTGCTGGAGTAAGAAGAACTGCTTCAATTCATACAGCAACTAGTGTTGATTCAATTGACATTACTAGTATGCAGATTATGAAAAGTATAAATTTTGAGCCTGAGAAGGATAAAGGTTCAGATACGATGGGATGAAGCATCGTGTTGATCTTGGAGCTTATATTTTTTACGGAAGTATTCATATGCAATGAGTAAGAAATACAGATTTTACCAAAGGTGATGCGGAAAATATTAAAAATGCACTGGTTACATTGTTTGAAAATGATGTATCAGCAGCACGCCCTGAAGGAAGTATAGAAGTACATAAAGCTTGTTGGTGGAAGCATAATTCAAAACTTGGCCAGTACCATTCCGTAAAAGTACACCGTTTACTGGATATTAAGCGGAACATTAACGAACCAAAATAATTGATGACTATAACATTTTGGTAAAAGAATTAGATAGTTTAAAAGTGACGATTATTGATGGACCACAATGAAGAAAACATTAGAATGATTGAAGGAAAGCGTATTTATTAAAAAATTAATCAACCATTTATTAAAGAAAAGTCGTACCTGTTGTAGGTACGTGGATTGAAATCCAATAGTTACAGTCATTGAAGACGATTTAGGAGTCGCACCTTATATAGGTGCGTGGATTGAAATCTTTATATATAACAAAATGGGTTATACGTGTCTAGTCGCACTTCTCATGGGTGCGAGGATTTAAATGCAAAAGTGTGCACATTAAGTTATGAACGTTCAAATTCGCACTTCTAGTAAGTGTGTGGATTGAAATCCGTTAACGAAAATATAAAAAGCATACGTACCGGTTGTACCTCAAATAGGCACGTGAGTTAGGATTGGTAAGATGCTTGATAGTAATTTAGTGTCTCTGCTGGAGTAAGAGGAACTGCTTCAATCCATACAGCAACTAGTGTTGATTCAATTGACATTACTAGTATGCAGATTACGATATGTATAAATTCTGAGTCTGAGAAGGATAAAGGTTCAGATACGATGGGGATGAAGCATCGTTTTGATCTTGGGGCTTATATTTTTTATGGAAGTATTCATATGCAATGAGTAGGGAAGATAGATTTTACTAAATGGGATGTGAAAAAGATTAAAAATGACTGGTTACATGTTTGGAAATGATGCATCAGCGGCACGCCCTGAAGGAAGTATAGAAGTACATAAAGTTTGTTGGTGGGATCATAAATCAAAAATTGGTCAATACTCCTCTGCAAAAGTACATCGTTTATTAGAGGTTAAACGGAATATTGACGAACCAAAAACAATCGATGATTACACTGTATTAGTACATGAATTAGATGGTTTAAAAGTTGAGATTATTAATGGAATGTAATAAAAAGCGTCAGAATAGTTGAAAGAAAGTATCCTTATAGGGAGATACTCTATCAATTTATTAAAGGAAAGTCGCATCTCTTGCAGGTGCGTGGATTGAAATTACAGAAAGTACAGCTCTTAAAAATGGTGGAGTTGGACGTGGATTGAACTCTGTCAATTTCTTAATGTGGACTCGGAGCGTAAAATCACATCTCTTGTAGGATTGTGATTAAACAAATTGAATTAAGAATACCTTTTGCAAACTTATAGAATGCTAAACAGATTATATCTAAATCGTTATACGAGAGATATGCTTACTTCCTTACGGCCAATGAGATAAACAAACGCTGATTTATATCAAATTAGATAAGTAAAATTTTAGAAGCTAATTTTCAATTTATAAAAGGAGGTCAATAATGAACAATAACTTCATGATAAAAATTAAAAACTTGATATTAAGTAAATCTGAAGGAGAATTTTGGGATTTTAAACAAGAGTGGCATAGAGACAATGAGAGATTATTACACGATATTCTTTGTTTTGCAAATACAGTGCATGAAAAAGACTGCTATATAATAATTGGAGTATCTGATAATGGAGATATAGTTGGGATAAATGATGAAAATAGAAGGGAACAGTCAAGTATAATTGATTTACTTGCTAATACTGTTTTTGCAGGTGATAATACCCCAAGAATTCAAATAGATACAATAAACATAGAGCATAAAAAGGTTGATATTCTTACAATATTTAATTCTAATAATGTTCCTTATTACTTAAAAAGCAAAAGTAAAAAATACAATAGTATAAAAGAGGGATACATATACACAAGGGTTGGAGATAGAAACACCCCTATAAATCAAAATGCAACTATTCAACAAATAGAAATGTTATGGAAAAAAAGGTTGGGATTAACTCTTCCTCCATTGCTACAAATAGAAAGTAGATTACAAGATAAAACAGAATGGGTAGATAGTAATAACTGTTCTTATAATATTTATAAGCCTGAATTCAAGTTAGTGGAAAAATTTATTGATGATGAGTATGACAATAGCAGAAGCGAATTTTATGTATACACACAAACGAATTCAAAATTTACTTATAAAACATTAGACATAATGTGTAATGAAACCGTTTTAGACACCTTTCAATTAGTAGTATTAGATAGTGGAAGGTATAAGACACCTATTCCCGAATGGGGACATGTAGGATTCGATAAATGGAACGTAAAACATAAATATACATATAAATATTATTTAAAGGATAGTATAACTTATAAGTTACAGCAATTTTTCTTTAATGCTGAAAATCAAGAAGAAGTTTTCGCTAAAAGAAGATTAGATGAAGTAGTACTTTATTTCGAAAATCAAGAAGAACTGGAATCATTTGAGGACTACATTGAATCAAATCAAAGTATAGTAGAACAGTATTTAGCCAAAGTTAAAAAGAATCGTTTTTTTGTGGATATGGGAAGTGAATTGGAAGTACAAGTTGAAAATTATAGATTATCAGTTGGATTGGCATTAAATAAGGCATTACAAGAATTTAGAATACGTAAATAATCAAATTTATATGAATATATTAAAATATAGTTATAATAACTTACAAGCTGACATTTTTATATTAGTTGTTAACTTGAATAAAAAGTGGTATTGATTGTACGGTATGTTTCGCTATTCTTAGAGAATAATTAACTTTACGAGTACTTACTCCATAGATGCTATTGAAAGAGAAATAGATAATTGGCCAAATAAACAAAACATACACCGAACACAACAAGGAACAGGTCCTTATTGATATAAAGGCCTTGATTATTCTCCATAAGTATTACTCATTTGGCGAAAAGTTTCGAAAACATGTCAAAATTATGGTCAACGAGTACAAAATTCAGTGTTTGAATGTGTTGTGGACGCAGCTCAATTTGCTACTTTAAAAATGGAATTAATTAAAATTATTGATGAGGATGAGGATAGTCTCAGATTTTATCAGTTAGGTAATAACTATAAAAATAAGGTTGAACATATCGGTATAAAGGAATCCGTTGATTTAGAAAGTCCTTTGATTTTTTAGGTGCGAATGTATAGCACACATGAAATTCCTCGTATATTCGCACCTGAATTTTCATAATTTATGAGTGAATTTTAATATTTTTCATACAGATTCTCTTATTAAATAAAGAAATATGTATATTTTTGAACAGAATTAATGTATTTTTGTATGATTTTAAACAAAAATCGCTGTCGCACCTTATATAGGTGCGTGGATTGAAATAGAGGGCGTTGATTATGTGTAGGAAAGTAATTTTGTCGCACCTTTGATGGGTGCGAGGATTGAAATGATAAAGGGTTTGCAATCATAAAAGATATTGTTGTCACACCTTGTATAGGTGAGTGGATTGAAATTCTGAGGGGACACCTTATATAGGTGTGTGGATTGAAATTCAATACATAAATCCAAAAAACTAACAATCGGGTCGTCGCACCTTACATAGATGCGTGGATTGAAATACAAATGAACGTGTAACAAATGGATTTTTGCTACTGTCGCACCTTACATACGTGCGTGGATTGAAATTATATTGGTCGTACAGTTAAATTAAATCGTCCGGTCGCACCTTATATAGGTATGTGAATTGAAATCACCCAAATATCGGAAAATTATAGAGTTTTTTAGTCGTACCTCTTTTAGGTGTGTTGATTGAAATCTCAATAGAAATTGTGGAAGTTTGAAACACAAAAATCAAACCCTTTATAGGAGGGGTATGGATTGGGATTTTTGTCATCACATCGTATTTACTGTACATGCTGCTCGCACCTTTTAATGGTGCGTGGATTGAAATCCGTTAACGAAAATATAAAAAGCATACGTGCCGGTCTTACCTCATATAGGCACGTGAGTTAGGACTGGTAAGATGCTTGATATTAATTTAGTGCCTCTGCTGGAGTAAGTGGCACTGCTTCAATTCATACAGCAACTAGTGTTGAACCAATTGACATTACTAGTATGCAGATTACGAAAAGTATAAATTCTGATCCTGAGAAGGATAAAGTTTCAGATACGATGGGGATGAAGCATGGTGCTGATCTTGGAGCTTATATTTTTTATGGAAGTATTCATATGTAATAAGCAAGGAGACAGATTCACCAAAGGTGATGCAGAAAAGATTAAAAATGAACTGGTTACATTGTTTGGAAATGATGGATCAGTAACACGCCCTGAAGGAAGTATAGAAGTACATAAAGTTTGTTGGTGGAAACATAATTCAAAAATTGGCCAGTACTCTTCCGCAAAAGTACACCGTTTACTGGATGTTAAGCGGAACATTGACAAACCAAAAATAATTGATGACTATAACATTTTGGTAAATGAATTAGATATTTTAAAAGTGGCGATTATTGATGGACTGTAATGAAGAAAACGTTAGAATAATTGAAGGAAAGCGTATTTATTAAAAAGTTAATCAACCATTTATTAAAGAAAAGTCGTACCTCTTGTAGGTACGTGGATTGAAATTTGTATCATAAGTTTCCCTCCTAAAATAAAAAAACGGTCGCACCTTATATAGGTGCGTGGATTGAAATCACCCAAATATCGGAAAATTAGAGAGTTTTTTAGTCGTACCTCTTTTAGGTGTGTTGATTGAAATCTCAATAGAAATTGTGGAAGTTTGAAACACAAAAATCAAACCCCTTATAGGTGTATGCATTGGAATTTTTGTCATCACATCGTATTTACTGTACATGCTGGTCGCACCTTTTGATGGTGCGTGGATTAAGACTGGTAAGATAATTGATAGTAATTTAGTGTCTCTGTTGGAGTAAGAGGACCTGCTTCAGTCCATACGACGACTAGTATTGATCCGATTGACATTATACTAGTATGCAGATTACGACAAGTGTAAGTTCTGAGCATGGGAAGGATAAAGGTTCAGATACGATGGGGATGAAGCATCGTGTTGATCTTGGAGCTTAGATTTTTTATGGAAGTATTCATATGCAATGAACAAGGAAGACAGATTTCACCAAAGGGGATGCGGAAAAGATTAAAAATGAACTGGTTACATTGTCTGGAAATGATGGGTCAGTAGCACGCCCTGAAGGAAGTATAGAAGTACATAAAGTTTGTTGGTGGAAACATAATTCAAAACTTGGTCAGTACTCTTCCGCAAAAGTACACCATTTACTGGATATTAAGCGGAACATTGACAAACCAAAAATAATTGATGACTATAACATTTTGGTAAAAGAATTAGATATTTTAAAAGTGGCGATTATTGATGGACTGTAATGAAGAAAACGTTAGAATAATTGAAGGAAAGCGTATTTATTAAAAAGTTAATCAACCATTTATTAAAGAAAAGTCGTACCTCTTGTAGGTACGTGGATTGAAATTCCATACACCATATTGTGATTTTTCACCTAGCCGGTCGCACCTTACATAGGTGCGTGGATTGAAATTAACAGTCATTTGCTTATGTGCATCTCAATTTAGGTCGCACCTTATATAGGTGCGCGGATTAAAATCGCTAGCGCTACAAGTCTAAAGGAATTGTATGGCTTCACAACTCTCATAGGTATGTGGATTGAAAGTGGTAAAACATTTATAGTATTTAATTAAACCTTAAAGCATTACCCAGATACTTTTTGACTATCACCCTGTACAAGCTTAAGGAAGCAGGAATCTTTTAGGTAATGCGTTAACTTAAATTAAAACTTCTTGAAATATATAACATTATTATATAATATATAGGTATATTGTTAGTTTATTTGATTCCGTTTATTCCCACACCTTTTTTTGTGTTGTGGTTGAGTTGTAGAAGCAAGTTGCGTCTTGTTTCAATTGTGAAAGGGCTTCTTTGAGCCGATTAGTGTATATATAGCTTATTTTGCTATGCACATTTTTAATCGACTTGAAGAAGCCCTTTTTGTGTTGTTTTCAAGTTTGCAGGCGGGGTTATTTATGATTCATAACATAACAAATTAAACAGTAGAGGAGATTTAAAAATGAAAAAAGATTGTAGACACTTAAAACTAGTACCAACAGTAGAGGAGCATAAAACACAAATGGAAAATAATCAGAAGTCAAATGCTGCACCAGCAATGTCATCTGAATCCAGAGCAAGAGTAAATCAAATGAGAGGGTGTTTTGAAGCAGAAATTATATTACCAGATGGTAAATTTCAATATTTCAAGCCACATGCTCTAAATGAAAAAGAAGCCACTCATGAAATCGCGTTATATATTGAAGGGATTCAGGAAATGAAGGTAGGCTATGTCATCTTATGGCGCTTTGTTGGGCAACAAAGTTTTTATAGTGGTACTAAGATCGTAGCCGAACCAAAGTTACGTAAATTTATTCGTAAGCTAAAAGATTACTTTTTTGATTATGAAGAAGTGGTTTATGAAACTGAAAAATAAGTAGGATAAGGGGATATAAGTGTGAAAAAGGATACCATTTGGACAGCATTAGATGATCCAAAAGAGCAGGAAACAAACGAGCAATCCAAAGAGTCGGATGATATATTCGCTGGTTTGGATGAGCTATCGGAGATTGCAGATGATTTACTACCGTTTTAATAAAGTCGAGGTAGTATATAGAGGGTAAAAGGAAGAACTAAGTGATGTATTTACTTAGATCTTCCTTTTTTTATTGTAAAAAAGAACTTGGAGGGAACGATTATGCGTTTAGGGAATGATTTAGCGGCGGGATTTTATCCAACACCACTAACAGAAGGGAAACACTTAGTACAATTATTACAAATGGAATCAGAGCGAGCTTATGCTTGCTTTGATCCATGCTGTGGAGAAGGGACAATTTTACGAAGTTTTGCAAATGAGGTGAGACAGGTTGGCATACAACTTGATACATATGGTGTGGAAGTAGATGCAAATCGATATGGCAAAGCAAAAGAGCAATTAGATGTAGTGGTACGCTCAAGCTTTGAAAGCATGATGATTAGTCATGACTATTTTCCACTTATCTTTTTAAATCCACCTTATAATACGGAGCTTCGTACAGATAATGAAAAAACAGAGAAAATGGAGTTCAACTTCCTAAAACGTGCTCACCATTATTTAGCAGAAGGTGGGATTATGATATATGTCATTCCATATGACAGATTTGCTAGAGACGATATCAGTTATTTCTTGGCTAAGAATTATGAGGAAATAGGCTTAATGCGTTTTGGTGATGAAAATAAGGAGTTCGATGCATTTAAACAGTGTGTCTTCATTGGGCGTAAGCGTACTGCCACGAAAAATGATACATACTTCAACGATCGATTCGCGAATTTTTGCGAAAACATGTCTGACCTTTCTTTCGTCAAAAAACATGTAAATACATTAGCAGAAATGGTAAATCATAAGGACTGGGCTATACCAGAATTGCGTCATCAAAACAAACTTATTTTTACATCACGAGTGGATTATAAAAGTGCTTATGAAGGTGTGGGAAAATCAGAAGGTATCTTGACATTTAAGAAACGCTTAAATAGAGGAAATGGTTACTTACTTCAAGCTGAAAAAACAGCTGCAGAGAGAGCAAAGATGCCAATTGCTTCTGGACAATTAGGACTATTGCTGATAACGGGTGTGGCAGATGGTTTGCTTGGTGAAGGTGATACACTCCATGCTGTTCGCGGATCTGAAAATGTGTTTTTTGAAACTTCATTCGAGAAACTGGAAACAACAACGAAAGAAGTTGTATTACAAAAACGCCGCGCGAAATTTATCACCGCAACACCAACTGGTGTTGTCAAAGAACTTGTCTAGGAAAGGAAGAGAGATATGTCTGTACTGTTAGGGATAGGAGCGCTATACATTGTATGGGAGTTTAGCAATCGTATATTTCGTATTGCTATTGTACTTACAGTCATTTGTTTATGTGCTTCTCAATTAGGTGCAGGTACATATTTGGAAGTATTAGAGCAATTCTCTGTGTTTCAAGGTGCAGGTGATATGCTACATGCAGCTGAGCAATCATTACCAGAATGGAAACAGTTTATAGATTTTTAAACAACAGATTAAATGAGTAGGACATGAAACGTATCGATTATGATGCGTTTTTTATTTTAGGAGGGAACTTTATGATGAAGGAAATGATTCAACAAAATACATTTGATCAAGAACAAACACCAGCGATGTTGCAATTAGAGACGGGAACTGCCTCACATACAGCTTTTTGTTTTGCAATGGCAGTAAATCGTCATCATCAAATCCAATTTGTAGTACTAGGTGGGAATGACAGTACATTAAAGTCATTTCGTGCTGCCATATCAATGGGAACTAGTCGCTTGTATTTTGGAGAAGGAAAAAAAGAAGAATTACATTACATAGTAGATAAAAAAGTGAATGTAAATTCAAAAGGTCAGTTTGAATTTATTAATACGCAAACAATAAATAAAAAGAAGGCAATTATTGCATTTTCTAGAGAATTAGAAGAAAAGTATATTGTTGCAATTGACGAAGCGCCAGAGATACAAGTAAGAGATTTCCTAATGGCTCCTCCGTATGGTTTACCGATCTTAGAAGAATGGGCGAAGCCAATTTATGAGGAGATGCTAACAAGAAATCTATTACAACCGTTAGAGGTGTATTTTGATAAGAATGAATTTTCTTCTTTAATGATTGCGCAAGTCTTACTAAAAGAAAAGGATTGTAAGGAGTTTTTATCAGAAATGATTCGCTCTGGGAAATGTCAATTCCCGCAAGAAGGTACAGGTGAAAAAATCACTGAAATTAATGATTTAAATGAATACCTATTGGAATATTCGCCTGTCATGCTTGATAAGGTTACAAAGTTGGATGAGCCCTTACATCAACCGATGAAAGATCAGGCATTATCTCATTTTGATACATATCAAAGACCATTATTCCCTGTACAAGCACATGTAGCAACAGGTGCTGCTAAAGCACTACAAGTACAAAAAGGAATCCTTATAAAGGGTGAGATGAGCACAGGGAAAAGTGCGTTTATGACAGCTGCAGTAGATGGTTATTTTCATTTGAAAGAACAAAAAGGGTATCGTACATGCGTTTTCGTTCCACCAACCCTTACGGAAAAGTGGGCAAAAGAAGAAATACGACACTTATTACCAGATGCAGAGATACACCTTATTAAACGTACAGAGGATCTTATTCGAATTCATCAATCTTGGATTAAGGCGGGAAGACCAAAATCAGAAAGACCTACCTTCTTCGTTATTAGTTTTACAACAATGCGAGGGGATTCAATTAAACAGATGTCATTACCTTATAAGCAACTTGCACTTTCTAAAAAATCCGAAGAAAAGGTACAAAGTTATTATAAGAATGGTTTCTATTGTCCTGATTGTGGGGCTAAGTTACGTAAAAAGACTTCTTCTACCATAGTCCAAAAGGCTAATGGTGAACAAGAAGAAGTTTGTCAGTATAAAGATTTTACAGCTAGTGACTTAGATTCAAAGACGAACAAAAACAGTGTATGTGCTGATTGTAAGTCTCCTATTTGGAGTCCAAAGGTAAAAACCAAATATGCAAGCTTTAAAGAGTGGACAAAATATGAAGATAAATTGGTACAAGCAATAAAAGAGGGGAACAAATCAATACAAAAACAATTAGAGTTAGAGAATCGCAATAAACCTTATAGTGAAAAACACTCAGGAAGAGCATATCGAAAGGTAGCTACTGTTGAGTATATTCGTAGAAAAATGAAGCATTTCTTTGACGCTCTTATCGTTGATGAGATACATGAGCTAAAAAGTGAAACTGCACAAGGAAATGCATTAGGGAGTTTAGTTAAGGTTTGTAAGAAATTTGTATGTGGTACAGGAACCCTTTTTGGAGGTAAAGCAAGTGATGTTTTCTATACGTTATGGCGCTTATATCCCAATAAGATGGTGAAGAGTGGATTAGAATATAGTTCATTAATGAAATGGGATGAAACTTATGGAAACATCGAAAGAACATATTACCATGATGGAGAGGTTGTATCCAATGTGGGATCACGTAATGCACAGAGAATGCTAGATAAGACGAAAGTCGTACCTGGTATTTCACCGTATGTGTTTACTCAATTCTTAATGGATACAACAATTGATGTGCGCCTTAAAGATGTATGGCCAAATCCTGTAGAACTAGTCAACGTCCCTACAATTCTTGTTGATATGTCTGAAGAGCAGAAGCAAGCCTGTGAGCATATGAAAGAGTCGTTTGAAAAAGCAATTGAAGTAGCGAAAGGTACACCAGACGCCGGAAAACTGTGGCTTTCTTATATTCGTACAGGTAATGCATATCCAGACAATATGATTCATTATCCGAACTATTACTTAGATGATGAAGGAAAAGAACTGGTTTGGTCTAATGATAAATTCAAATTTGATGAGGATTGTATACAGCCTAAAGAGAAAGAGTTGCAAAATATATTGCGTACAGAAATTTCTGAGGGCCGTCCAACCATCGTATACGTATGTGATACAGGATCTACAGTAAAAGAACGAGACGTTCAACCACGTTTACAGAAGGTTGTAGAGCAAATACCTGGTGCGAAAGTAGCTATTCTCCGTACCAATACAGTTACTCCGCCAAAACGTAGTGAATGGCTAAAAGATCAAGTGAATAGCGGTGTGAATGTAATTATTTGCTCGCTAGAATTAGTGAAGGTGGGTCTTGATTGTGCGACAAGAAGTCGCTAATAAATAGTGCTTCATTATGAAGTCACCTTAGTCATGAAAGGTGTTCCCGCTCGAAGCTGCTATCTGAGTAATCGGATTGTTGGGTTGCATGAGAGTTAAGTGTCCAACCGATAACGTTACACAGACGTTTGAAGGGGCTAGGGAAAGTTTGAGAATGTGTAAGCGTAAAGCTGAATCTTTGTAATCTTCGTCACCGACAACGAGTGTACTGTGATTGAACAAGCTCGTAGATGCAGATAGGAAAGGCTCGACGGTCAAAGAGTCGTATAATGACCCATAGATCTGCCGGAGTAAAGAAGGACACTTACCTTAAACGAATCTATTATTAGTGGAACTTGTTAAGCCCTATGAAGTCCTCATAAATCGTGTGAATCGTTTTAGCCGAGAACACTATGAATAAGGTAATCAAACCGTAAGGTGCGACTAATTCTTCAGAGGGTATAGGAGGTTGGAGAAAGCGAATGCCGTTATATCGAAAGATAGCAGGAAATCATAACTGAGCGGATAGTGTCTTTTGACATAACTTGAAAAAGTGCTGAATTCCAACTGGTCTTCAACACGAAAGAAAGCGGAAAGAGGAATCTTATAAAGGAGGAACATGTTATGAATACTGTCAATATGAAGTCGGCTGTTTCTCCACAGGTAACTCAATGGAACTCCATACAATGGAAGGAAATTGAAAACTATGTGAAGAAACTTCGACAACGAATCTATCGTGCCGAACAATTCGGTAATAAACGTAAGGTGAGAAAACTTCAACGTCTAATGTTGAGAAGTAAGGCGAACCTGTTATTAAGTATTAAGAGAGTAACGCAAATCAATCAAGGAAAACGTACTGCTGGAATTGATGGGATTACTACTAACACACCAGAGGATAGAGTTAAATTGTTCCACTTATTAAAAGGGTATAGTGTTAGAAACATTAAGGCATTTCCAGTGAAAAGAGCTTATATTCCTAAGAAGAATGGAAAGAAAAGACCTTTAGGGATTCCAGTTATCAAAGATAGGATATTTCAAAATATGGTTAAAAATGCACTAGAACCTCAATGGGAATGTCGCTTTGAGTCTATGTCTTATGGATTTAGACCCAAACGAAGTGCTCATGACGCTATGGCAAACCTTTTCCTTAAATTAAGTAGAGGGACTAATAGAGCATGGATATTCGAAGGTGATTTTCAAGGTTGTTTTGATAACCTGAATCATGAGCATATTTTATCCTGTATAGAAGGTTTTCCTTATAGTAATGCAATTAACCAATGGTTAAACGCAGGATGTATAGATAATAAAACCTTCTACAAAACAGAAACTGGTACTCCACAAGGGGGAATTATTTCACCTTTATTAGCTAATATCGCTTTACATGGAATGGAAAAGGAATTAGGAGTAAGATACCATTTCCCAAAAAGGGATGGAGCTATGTTATATCCCGATTCAATTGGGATAGTAAGATATGCAGATGACTTTGTTATAGCGTGTAATTCTAAAGAAGAAGCTGAAAGTATGTATGCTAAACTTCAACCTTATCTTGATAAAAGAGGGTTAAAATTGGCAGAGGAAAAAACCAGAGTAGTACACATTACTGATGGTTTTGATTTCTTAGGCTTTAATTTTAGACAATATCCTACTAAAGAAGGATCACAACTCTTCATTAAACCATCCAACCAAAGTGTCAAAAAAGCTAAAGAAAAGATAAGCGAAATATTTAAATCTCATAGAGGACGTTCAATTGGACAATTAATCAGAAAACTAAATCCAGTTATAACAGGTATAGCAAATTACTGGTCACCTGTTGTAGCAAAAGTAATTTATGGCAATATTGACAGCTATATTCATAAGAAGGTAATGCACCATCTTAAATATAAACATCACCGAAAAGGCGCTAGATGGATAAATAAGAAATATTTCCATCCAGACCATACAGGTGTTAGCCAAGATAAATGGTTACTAACGGACCCTGATAATCACAAAAATCAATTGATTCGTATGAGATGGACACCAATTGTAAGACATGTACTGATTAAGTATAAGAATAGTCCAGATGACGCTAATCTTAAAAAATACTTCGCAAAAAGGGATGAAAAGATATTCAATAGGTTCAATACAAATTCCAAGAGAAAATTAGCGAAAAAAACTAAATATAAATGCAGAGTTTGTAACAACTCATTAGTTGGAGATGAACCACTTGAAAGTAATCACATTGTTCCTAAAGTTATAGGTGGAAAAGATGAGTACGATAATCTTGAATTACTTCATTGTAGTTGTCATAAACAGCACCATGCCCTTTTAGAATGGTACGGGAACGGAAAACAGCTACCTAAAGTACAAGCTTATTTAAAATCTCAAAAGATACCTATTAACAGCAAAAAAGCAGTTAGAACAATGTTGGACACATTTAAAAAGTTTAAATACTAGATTGTTAAGGATAAAGGGAGGCTTGAGCCGTATGTGCTGAAAGGTACAAGTACGGTTCTTAGGGGAGAAAGAGTTGGTAACACCTCTGACTTACCCGACTACTTGCAACACCTACATTGATATTTTATCAATTACCATTTAGCTTATTCGCGTTGAATCAGGCAGCAAGAAGACACTGTCGTATTGGCCAAACTAAGCAATGTAGGACCTTCTATCTTGGATACCGAGAAACGTTCCAACAGCAGATGGCGCAATTAATTGCTCAAAAGAATAAAGCTGCTGAAGCAATGAACGGTGAGGCTACAAGCGATGGTCTAAATGCAATGCTTGGTGATACTGGAGATCTACAGACTCTATTAATTCGAAACATAAAGAGTGGAAATCAATTAAAGGGTTCGACAGAAGAATGGACAAAAGCAGCATCTGATGAATCGAAACGTGTTCTTGCAAACATCGGTAATGTCATTACGCCTGTATTTGAATCAATTGAAATTCAATTCACGAATTGGGTAGAGAAATTACCAGAAACGATGGAAGTAGCATTTATGAAAGAGGCTCAATTTGTACAAAGGGCTGTTGAATGTATTAAAAAAGAGCGAGTACCTGGAGTTCGAGTGAAGCAGAATGTACTTGAAATAGATGGAGAAATAGAAGGTGTCATTCGAGCTTTAACAACACTGAATACTGATAAGCGTATGCTTGTACAAAAACAAGATATCACATTCTGGCATTCAGTTATTGTTGAAGCGGATTCTTCTAAAAAGAAAGGAAAACGAAAAAACAAAGTAATCGATGGACAGTTTGAGTTTGATTTATTTGGATGATCGAGAGGGGAATATTATGTTTACAAAAATATTTATTGGTCTATTTTGTTATGTGTTTTTGGTAGTTCGTAATTCAAAGAAAAAATTTCTAATGGAAGAAGCCAAGAAAAAAGAAATGGAAAATAAACCGGTGGAACGCCCCGTTTATTGGTGCCCAAGAGAAAATAAACCTATTGGAAGGGAACAAGAGCGTGTTACTGTTCCAACAAAAGAGATCGCCTTAGAAAAGGATGTAGCAAGTATATATGATTTAGTTGCTACATCTGTTCATAAGAATCTGGGTGAGGAAGAGAGTGACAGGTTAAAACATGAGGATATAGAAGAAGTGGAGTATGCTGAAGATTTTCATCATACTCCCACTCCTGAGGCTGTTTATGATATTCCTTTTCCAAGTGATGAGGATATACCAGTGGAATTATTAGAATATGAGGACATGTATCCACAACAAGAATATGTTTCAATTCCACAGGAAACGGAACACGTTTTTCCTGTTCAACAAGGAGTAGCTGATGTTGGAGATATGGATTTTGTGAGGTGGACTGCAAAAGTAATAGAACAAGAACAAGGACTGACACGTGTCATAAATATGTCTAATAAAAAGCGTTATTGGATTCATACAGAGGGAGAGATATTACCGAAAAATCAATTACTGTATATGAAATTAGAGGTCGATTCACCTTATTCTTATACACTAGTTGAATGGAGTAATAGACAACTAGGGAATATATAATCTATTTCCTAGTTGTATTTTCTTAGTTAAATAGCATGAAATACAGCATTTTCTCACTCATTTGTACAAGAATAAAACATTTTTTTATTTTTGTACAAATGAGTGGGACAGAATGATTCACCATATAAGGATATTCGACTATAATGAGACATTGTACGTCATTGTAATATTGAAATGTTTTGAGATTCAAGTGATTAACAGTCTTAAAACAGGGGAATTGAGAACTCTTCGTAATATTACAATGCTTAAAATAGATTAAATCCAAACATGAGGATTATATGAAGTAAAAAATATTTTTGAGTTGAAAAAATAACAATTTTGAAAGGTGAATGTAAATGAAAATTAATTCCATAAGTAACAATGTAGTAGAAAAATTAGAACAAACGGTGCGCTATGAAAAGAAACAAGTCCAGGTATTACGTGTAAGTAAAAGTAGTTCTAATATACACGCTTACATGATTTTTCCGGAATTCTCAGAGGTTAAAATTTCAAATACCGAACTGGATGAATATATAGAAAACCTGTCAACAAGCGTGAAGTATGTCATTGATCGCAAGTTGAGTCAACAAGAAATTGAAAAACAAAATCATTCTTTCATTATGACGTGTGAAGTCGAGGAAGATGGTGTGATAGATGATGAAACGATTCATTTTAATACGACATATGTAAAACCACCAACAATTGCAAATAAAGTATTTAAGTTGGTGTGTGGATTAGGAAATCGCTTAGATAGCTTAAAAGAATTGCATATTACAGTATTAAATAATAATATTAACCGAATTGAAATTGAGTTTTACAATGAAAATGAAACATATGTGGCAGTAGAAAAAGAAGAAATTGCAAATGCAATTATGGGGGCATATACAAAGGCAAATATCTATTATGCCGCAGATCTTTATTATGCTGCAGAAGGAAATGAAATCAAATTAAAGAGCATCAAACCAAAATTAGCGGGTGATGTGTGATGAAACGAGACAAAGGAATAATAGGAGTCTTATGCACGCTTGTTCTGATGATTTTATTACTAGTACCATTACAAGCAGCTCAAGCTTCTGTAAAAATAGATTTTAATGAGTTAAAAGGAAATGATGTTTCGTCATCATTTAAAGATGGACTAAACAATCGAACGAAAACAACAGAGAAAGATGATTCATTTGGATCATCAATCATACAAAAGATTGAAGGATTGTATGCGCCGGCTTTTAAAGTAGGAGTCAATATCTTTTCTATTTCATTCGTATTAGGCGTTATTGTCATGGTTATGGCATTAATTACAAAGAATGGTCAATGGATGAAATGGGCAACAGGGAGTATGATTTTCTCGTTCGTTAGTATGATGGCGATGAGATTAAGTGTATATTTCTTATTTAGTTCGGATGTATTTTCGTTTATGAACATTTTTACGGATTTTTTAGACCTGTTTAAATCAACAGCACTTATTTTTACACCCTTTATGTTAATTGCAGGAATTCGTTTACGAAGAATTCATGAGAGTACAAAACAGCCGGAATATTACCGTTGGGCCAATCGTGTCATAACAGGATCTTGTTTGCTGTGTATGTTAGCCGTACTCGCTCCATGGCTATTTGCTAATATGTAAAGAACTATATATTAAGATAGAAAAGGTACTGAATCTACATTCAGTACCTTTTATCTACCCATTAGGTTCTTTCTTTCATATTCTTCAAATACTTCTTCTGAAATTGGCGATAGTATGCCGCTCAAATACACAGCGGTATATAAAAAGTATTGCTCATCCCTTGTTTTAATTGTATGAGTACCGTGTTCCTCATTGTTTGGAATAATTCGTTCAATTTTGAGTTGTTTTTTATCACAAATGATCTCTTGTACTCTATATAAATTATGTATCGGTAAACGATCAATATACAAACAAAGGTACTCTAGTAGAAGTAGAATAACAGTCATTTGTAGAATGAAAGCAATTTTTAATAGAGTTGGTATGGATGCAAATAATACTAGCAATATAGAGACCAAGAAGATATTTAACTTTGAAAACCATTTTTCGTGTTGATTTAAAGAAATAATACTTTTCTTATTCTGAAATACCTGGAACCTCGTTATAAGAAAAATAATTACAAAGATTCCTTCATAACTAAACCAGGTTTTCCACTCCGTATCAGTAAGTTCTAGCAATATATATATGATACCGGTAGATATGATCAGTGGTACCAGCTGTACCAAACTAAATAGTATGGTATGTTCTAACATTCTTTTCTTGTAGATACGATTAGTAATTGAATCCAAGTTTCTTAACTCCTTCTGCAATTTTCATGATGACACCACCAATAAGAAGATGGTATTCGCCAATTCCTTTTTCATTTACGTACCAACACATATAGTGCCTGATACTTTCTTTTGCATCATGGTCATGTAAAGGGAAAGGAGATGCGTATTTTTTAGATGACACATTATTATCACCGAAAGGAACCTGTTCTGCAAGTGCAAAGCGTTTTTTTGCATCACTTACAATCCAGCAACCATAATTTGCTGTTCTATACCATATTGCGTTTTTGTGAATTGGATCAATAGAAGGTTGTGCTGGATAATTTTCAGCTAGCATTTGTACTTTTTCTTCACGAAGTCGTTGATGAATATGTGAATTCAATGGATCTTCCGTTCCGATTTCATAGGTTTCCTCAAAATTCCCACACTCATAAGGAATAAGGGGACTATTTGAATCAGCTGCTAATTGTAGACTGCAATAATCTGATTTTGAAAGATAATATACACAGTCTTTGCAGGTGAAATAGTTTGAAGAAGCTGAATCACTTTCTGGTTCTGTTCCGGTATTATTTACTACAAGTTTTAACATGTCTATCACAATCCTTTTTAGGCTAATTCTTAAATTAATATAGACGTATCATATCATGTCTATAAACAAATGTAAATATTTTCCAAATAAAAATAACCTTATTAATTTTGAAAGGACTGTTTGTATTGAATAGAAATCGAGAATATATTGCTTTGCGAAATTCTATATTAATAGGCTGGTTACTGACATGCTTCGTAATAGGCCTATCTATCTATTTTTCTTCTGTTGTTTATTTATTAATCGGATGTTTCATTCTATCGTTAAAATACGGATTAATGGGTACCGTGAAAAATGTGGAAAAACGTTTGCCTACCTGGGCCAACTTTGGCGTCATTGAAAAACCAGTAAATCGAAGAGTGACTAGACCTTTTCAGTTTCGGGGTGGGCTCCTTGTTTCATTAGCATTAGGATTCGTAGAGATGGTGATAAAAGGCTTATGTATCTCATATTTTATTTTAGGATTAGAAACGCATGTATATCGTTTAATGCGCAGAAACGCAAGGGTGTAAAAGGGGGGCTTCTATTATGAAAGTATTGATATTTGAATTAATTCTCATTGCGGTTCTGATTCCGTTGAATATTGTTGTGAAAAAACATGTACCGAAATGGAAAGGAAAAGCCGGAGAGAAATTAGTGAACCGTATATTGAGCAAGTTGGATTCTGAAACTTATCGCGTGTTACATGATGTTACGGTTTATACGGAGTTCGGTGATACAACGCAAATTGACCATATTGTTATTGCTGAAACTGGTGTATTTGTTGTAGAGACAAAGAACTATGAAGGATGGATCTATGGAAGTGAGAAAGCGGCAAGGTGGACACAGGGTATTTTTAGAAAGAAATCCTCGTTTCAAAATCCATTTCGCCAAAATTATAAACATATAAAAGCAATTGAATGGGTGATGGAACAACAGCTGCCGTGCATCTCTATAGCAGCATTTCATCCAAAATGCAGTTTAAAAAGAGTAGATGTTCATTCTAAAGGTAAACACGCCCTATATTATAACGACTTAAAAAGTTGTATTGAATCATACACTGAGGTGCAACTAACAAATGATGAGGTCCAACATATTTATCAAAATATGTTGCGAGCAAACATTACGGATAAGGGTATTGAAAAGAAACATGTGAAGTATTTACAGAATAAGTTCGCAAAACAATAAGAATTGGAGAAAGAGACATGTTATATGTAATAGGGTTTTTAGTAATCTCCATAGTAGCTATTCGTCTTAACATGAAGTATTACAAATTAAAAGGAAACCCAAAAGATTTTGTAATGAAAAAGAAAAGTAATTAAACTAAAAATGAAGTGCAAATTTATAGAAATAGATTATTAATCTTAGTATTAAGATATAATAAAACCTCTAAGGATATTACTTTAGAGGTTTTATTATTTTTGTAATGGAGGGAGAAATATGACAGAAGAAGTGCAACGGCTTAAAATTCTTGATCCGGTACTAAGGGAACTTTATATTTTTTCAGGTAATCAATGTGCTTTTCCCGGCTGTCCGCATAAAATAGTGAACGAGGATGGTACATACATAGCTCAAATTTGTCATATTGAAGCAGCTAATGAGGGTGGACAAAGGTTTAACCCTAATATGACAAATGAAGATAGAAGAGCGTTATCAAACCTCATGCTATTGTGCTATGAACATCATAAGACTACCGATAACACCGAAGTTTACACCGTAAAAAAAATGCAAGAAATGAAGGCGGAACATGAAGCGAAATTTAAAAATCTGTTTGATGATATGAATCAGGAATTAATAACAGATATAACAAAGAATCAAGAATTTTATCGACCGAATTCTCTGGAAGCAATAAATAATGCGTTAAAATGGAAGAATAGTGAGGAAGAATTGCAGGGAACCATAGAGGCGTTAACTTTCATAGTTAATGAAACATTGATGAAAATTATTCCAGAAGGAAGAATAGTGTTTTGCACAATGCTCGAACGGTTGGATGGAAGATTTGTATTATTAGATGAGATTCAAGGGGTTTTAAATTTAAATAGTGATCAAATGGGTAAAAACATAGATGAATTAAAAAAGTATAGGTTAATTACCGAACCATTCCAAGACTATTTTATTACAAATTGTAGCGGTCCTGTATGCGAGATTAAAGAAATGGATCCATGGGATAGAATATGGTTTGATTTAAAAGATTACTGTAATATTACGGGAATACGATTAGAAGAATTAATTGTCAAATTGAAATTCGATCTCCTTGATTAAAATACAGTATAAGTGTGTATCTAGAAAATAATATAAAATGTAGTTAATCATCTGTTATGATATAGGTAATCTAATACTAAAAAATCAGATTGCAAAAGGACAAACCTACGCAGAACCATAGCGAGGTTAGTCCTTTTTTGTTTAAGGAGGAAAAAGTTATGGGGAAAACGTTATTTATTGCAGAAAAACCGAAAGTGGCCAATGAAATTAAGAAATTACCTTGATTCTAGCTTTTAAAAAGAACAGACACCTTAAGGTGCCTGTTTACCCTGTAACAAATATAAATACATAGTACATGAAAAATAATAGAGATAGACTTGCAATTCTGCCAGCAATCGACTCTTTCATAAATTTCATAAGTATCACTTTGACAACTAATGCTAGGAATAACGGTATAAATAGTACCATGGCAAGTTTGATTGCTATGTCATTCATAACTGGACTTAATGGCTCAAAATTAATTATGATATTCACCTATTTATCTTATAATTACTATATATTTATAATATAATTCGCGTTACTTTGTCCATAAAAAAAGACACTCATTTGAGTGCCTTTTCTTCGACTTGATAACCACTTTAAATTTAATAAGATGTATACGGACTACCATCCAAATACAATCATACCATATTTTCCGATAAATGAAAGCGGATTCCTTAACTTACTTAATTACTTTGTCCATCACTTCTTTATATTTGTTAAATTGGGCATCTTCCATGTCACCATTCATTTGTAAAAGAAAATTATCTTTTGCGTATGTATGAGAGAATAACATTTGATTACCGTTACCTAAATCATCATAGTACTTTTTCGCTTGTTCAAGATCCTCTTTGTTTTTAAACTCAAATATTCTACCGCCACTATCTTCTCCTAGTGCTGGAACAAGAATGCGTTTCGCATCTTTTCTAGTATTCCCAAATTCTTTTCCGGTAGATCACTAGGCTGTTCTGCTTCAAGCCCTGCAGCCTTAAATTCTTCAATTACTTTTCCTACTGTAACATTGCTAGTTACCGATTTTATGCTATCACAGGCTGCTAAACCAAATAATAGCAAAGTACCAATAAGAAATACTGATAATTTTTTTAACATATCTATGCGTTCCTCCTACTGTAGATAAATCCTTCGATATCATAACACAATATTAATTTATAAATTGTTATATATTGTCGAATGGATATCTATATGGAAATTTTTTAAATTAGAAGAATATCCTTACATTTATGATAAAAAATCGTCTTTTCTTTAAATATTAAAACATTAGTTCATTTACGAGTGGACATGGTACTACATTTTGGTTTATATGTTTATGTAGCACAAATAAGGATAAAAGCTAAACAGAAATGTACCCTTTTGCTTAGTATATTTTTTAATAAAACGGTTATATTGATGTATTGATTAATATAACGGTGAGGTGACATATTTGAGCATAGCTGTAAAAGTAATGAAATACCAAATAGTTTGTCCTGTAAATGTAGAATGGAAAGCATTTGAAACATATTTACGTACACTTTCATATCAATCTAGAACTATTGGGAATAGAACAATACAAAAAATATGGGAATTTGACAATCTATCGTTGAACCACTTTAAAGAGACTGGCGAATATCCAAGTGCTCAACAATTATATGGATGTACCCAGAAAACTATAAGTGGATATATTTATAATCAGTTAAGAGAAGAATATCAAGATATTAATAAAGCTAATATGTCCACTACTATACAGAAATCACTTAAGAACTGGAATAGTAGAAAAAAAGAAATATGGAGGGGTGAGATGTCCATTCCTTCATTTCGAAGCGATCTACCAATCGACATCCATGGGAACTCCATACAGTTAATAAAAGAAAAAAGTGGTGATTATTTCGCAAACGTATCCCTTTTTTCATCAAAATTTATTAAAGAGAATGATTTACCAAATGGAAAAATCTTAGTGAAATTATCTACAAGAAAACAAAATAGTATGAAGGTAATTTTAGATAGATTAATTAATAGTACATACTCCAAAGGCGCTTGCATGCTCCATAAACATAAAAATAAATGGTATTTATCTATTACTTATAAGGCAACTAAAAAAGAGGGGCATAAATTTGATGAAGAATTAATTATGGGCATTGATATGGGGAAAATAAATGTTCTCTATTTTGCGTATAATAAAGGTTTGGTGAGAGGGGCAATTAGTGGAGAAGAAATTGAGGCTTTTCGAAAAAAAATTGAATACAGACGTATAAGTTTATTACGTCAAGGTAAATATTGTAGTGAAAATAGGATAGGTAAAGGTCGTAAAAAACGAATTAAACCAATTGAGGTACTAAATGATAAAATAACCAAGTTTAGAAATGCTACGAATCATAAGTATGCCAATTATATAGTGCAACAGTGTTTAAAATATAATTGTGGCACTATACAATTAGAGGATTTACAAGGAATAAGTAAAGAACAAACATTCCTAAAAAATTGGACGTATTTTGATTTGCAGGAAAAAATCAAGAATCAGGCAAATCAATATGGGATTAAAGTGGTGAAAATTGACCCATCCTATACAAGTCAACGATGTAGTGAATGTGGGTATATCCACAAAAATAATCGGCAAGATCAATCTACCTTTGAATGTCAGCATTGTAGTTTTAAAGTTCATGCAGACTACAATGCTGCAAAAAATATTTCTATATACAATATTGAGAAGGTAATACAAAAACAATTGGAGTTACAAGAAAAATTAAATCTAACAAAATATAAAGAACAGTATATAGAGCAGATGGAAAATATTAATTAAATAACGTAGTAGGAAGTAGTTTGGCGGATTTCCACGCCATAAATGGAGAAGTAATACAAGGTGAATTTACCAAGTGTAAACGCTCCATAAGGTAGTATCGAATGTTAAAAAAACATTGATACATAAGCATCCTGGATGCTTTGAAGGGTGTAACACAAAGACCGTTACACGATACATTAATTTGCTGGTAAAAAAGCAGGATATTGTTGATATACAAAGGATTGTCGCAATAACCATTGTTAAGCACCCTTATATTATCGGGGTTTAAACTTAACAATAGATGTATTGAAATCTTATAAGGTATCTGTATGTATAGACCCTGTTCACTGTTAAAACATAACAATAGATGTATTGAAATGTCTTATAAGTCCTCGTATTACTTAACGATCTGCTGGTTAAAACATAACAATAAATGTTTTGAAATTGGGGAAACGCTTGGCACATCGCAAAATCATGGCGAAGTTTAAACAAACCAATAGATATTTAGAAGTCTCATTGAACAATGATTCTATTTGTATATAAATAGAGGCAATGTTATGATATAAATAATTCAATACTAAAAAATCAGATTGCAAAAGGACACACCTACGCAGAACCATAGCGTAGGTGTGTCCTTTTTTGTTTAAGGAGGAGAAAGTTATGGGGAAAACGTTATTTATTGCCGAAAAACCAAAAGTGGCCAATGAAATTATGAAATCGCCACGATTCCGTCACTCACAAAAGTACATTGGTAGCAAACCTTATTATGGTTATTATGAAAATGATCATTATATTGTCAGTTGGTGCCGTGGGCATCTGTTGGAATTAAAAAATCCAGAAGAGATGGATCCAAAGTACAAAGTGTTTAGTTTAGAACACTTACCTTTAATTTATGAGCCAGCTTATAAGGTGAAACAAGAAAATGCTGAACAATTACAAATCCTTGTTAAACTGCTGCAACGACCTGATGTTGACCATGCGGCGAACAATACAAGAAGGACTCTGACTACTCCCACAGCTAAAGCGGTGGGGTTCTTATGTACTTGAAAGAAGCGTTACAAAGCTCTCCACAGATGGTATTGCTATGTTCTGTGTACAACATCTTTGATTTATCTTCTGTTCCATAAGACTTTCTTATCTACACAACTGATGTTGTGTAGATAAGTTTTAACGAAGGTAGGTAGCTCTACCTACGAAGGAATGATTCCTTATTTTATAGAATACCCATGCTGAGTGGGTATTTTTTCTTTGTTTGTTGCAAGGATTCTATATGTTGATGGTGTAGCTTTAAAAAGATATCAAACGTTTGTATACAACGGTTTTGATTGGTTTGTTTTAAATTTACATCACTATTCATTAATAAAAAGGCACTATATAAATCTCGTTGTACGAGATGATTTCCGATTTGACTCCATCGTTGATGGAGTTTTTTCTTTTCATAACTATTTGTAACATGATTATATTGACTGGCTCTAAAAGTTATCGTATTTACTTTTTGTATCTCTTGTTTCCCATACTTCAATTTTTGATTGATAATTTCCACTAACATGGCAGGCGCATGATTCCCAATGCTTTTACCAAAACGCTTTTTGGATTGGAACTTGCCTTGTTGATTTGTTTTTGTCTCTTTTGTACGTTTTGCTAATCCATTAAAGTGCATCGTTTCAATATACACTTCATCACCTAAGGATAAGATGCTATTTGCCAATGCACCATGTTTTTCTTTGATATAAGAAGCTTTTTTTCGATACAACTCATTTAATAGACTTTTTGTTTTTTGATAGTTTTGACTACATGTCCAATGTAGCTTGATGCCACGTTTTACAGTACCATCTTTGTTGAAGTTGTTTTGATTTGTACTTCTACGACTTCTATCCAACTTGCGTAATATACGTCTTTTTTCCCTCTCAAATAAAGGAACATCAGGAGCAAGTTGTTGGATAGAAACGGTTTCTTCTGAAACGATGGCAATCGTAGAAGGACCGATATCTATGCCTACTCGCTTTTTCTTTTGGTAGGAATGTCGAAAGGCTCCTGTTTTATTGATTCTCTTTGCAGGAGGAATGCCACCCATCACGAGTTGTACATAAAAGGTATCCTTTCCACGAATCATTTTTTTGACAAGACGACAATATTTTATCGTATGAAGAGCGAGTGATTCTTCTATAAATAAATCATTCTTACGAAAACGAACAGGAAGGAGTAATCCATTCCAATAGACCCTGTTTTCTTTGAATCGAATACCCGTTTTATTGGATTTTCCTTCTACAGAACGAAGCATTCCGTATGGTTTAAAGTGTGCTTTCGTTCCTTTAAATATTACGTCTTGCATAGCTTTCCAAACCGTAGAAGCAATTTTTTGGGAGGTATTGCTATCTATATGTTTTTTGTAATTGTGTTGGTGTTTTTTGATATAAGCATGAAGTTGATATTCACTTAATCCAAAGGATTGACGAATGCTATCTAATTCTTTTGCGATTTCTTTCCATTCTTTTGGATGATTTGCTTTTTTTGCCTTCTGATAGCAACGTAATTGTTTTCTATAGGATTTAGCTTCTTTCATGAGTGTATATTGCTTCGTTGCGTAAGATAACGTATTGTTATAGAGTTTACGAGCAATTTCAAAACGTTTGAGTAATATATCCTTTTGCCATGTATCCACAATTAATTTCAGTTCTATAATAAAACAATCTTTCTTTGGTTTTGTCATTGCCCGTCACTCCTTTCTTTTTTATTATTTATATTATACAATATAAACATATGTTCTATAAAGAAAAAAACACTTCATTCCTCCCACCTCTAAAGAAGTGGGCTTCCTGAAACTTAGTTCTGTGATTTCATTATTTCAGGAATGATACTTGAAAAAAGAATTACAGCTAGTCAAATCAACAAATTATTAGAAAAGAATATGACGGATACAATAAAAGGATTTATATCGAAAAAAACAGGGAAATCATTCAATGCAAAATTAACATATGACTCTATACAGAAGAGAGTCACGTTTATATATAAGAAGAAATAATATCGCGAAATCTTAAATTTCATATATAAAATTAATAAGAACTATGATATGATGAAAGTAACAAAATACTTCTAAAACTATCTTGCAAAAGGACACACCTACGCATACATATGCCATAGGTGTGTCCTTTTTTATGTATTTTTAAGATTTCAAGACTCAAAAGGGGGATATATATTGTGTACCAGTAATATAGCATCTGCTAATGTATCTTTTGAAAAATTGAAAAGTCAGGAAGAGAATGAAAAAAGCATGGCGTCAATATGCCCGAATTGTAAGAAACGTTCATTTAGAGAACTATATAATGATCATCCAAAATGGATACAGTTTTGCCTATGCTGTAATTATCGAGAAGTAAATACATTGGAAAGTCCGTTTGTTTATTAGACACAGCTATTTACGTATTTTAAGTAGGAGGAAGAAATTTCGATATGAAAATATGGATTAAAGCTATTTGTATAACATCATTCGTAATTCAAATGTCAGCATGCAGCAGTTCCGTGCAAACAAAAAATGATTCGAGACCTGCCCAAGTAGTACAAAACGGAATACAACAGCACACAGTAGGGAAAGCTATTGTAGATATTCCAGAAGCTTATAATGAGAAATTAAAAGGCTTAGAGACTGTTAAAGGGAAGGTAATACATATAAAGGATGGAGATACGATAGACGTGAACGTAAACGGGCAGAAACAGACGGTAAGATTACTGTTATTGGATACCCCTGAGTTTGTATCTCAAAAAATCCCACCGCAAAAGATGGGAAAAGAAGCATCTTCATTTCTAAAGAAACAGTTAAAAGGAAAAAATGTAACAATAGTCTATGATCGTGGACCCAAAGAGGACAAGTATGGCAGGAAATTAGCATATGTATTTTGTGAAGGGATACATATAAACGAGTTAATGATCAAATCAGGATATGGTATTGTAGCTTACATTTCAAAACCTAACACTACTTTGCTACCACAAATGCTAGAAAGCGAAAAAGAAGCAAAAGCATCAAAGACTGGCGTTTGGAACATAAAAGGGTATGTGGATGAAGAGAAACATCATTATAACCGTAATGATGCGGCTTAGCATCCTAATCCATTGCAATACAAATATTTGTGCAAATGGAGGTTTTTTGAATGAATGAAAACAAAAGAAATATGCTCTTATCCTTTATCATTTCAATTTTATTTATTTTCGCGAGTCTATTGCCATTTAGTAATAATGAATATGTGTATGTTATCTCCAAAATTGGTGCTGCAGCTGGTGTAATAAATATTGTGATGATGAGCGTTTTCTTGTATTTTCAAAGCAAAAAAACGGGACATTTATTAAATTAGTGAATTAAAACTTAGTAGTTTTCCTTACTTATATCTTTTTAAGCGTGGTAAGGAAAACCGTAAAGGAGTGTGAAAGGTGAGTCAAGTACCTGGATTTTTGAAGTTTGTTTTAGCGAAAGAAAGACGGTATGTATATTTAGTTGTAGCAGAAAAGAAAAACAAAAAAGTACATACACACATGGTATATGGATTTGGTCCGCTTGAAAAAGCATTAGAAACCATGTACGAAATGCGTGATGATTTTGAAAATCTTTTTCCTCTAGAATTAAAAGAGAGGGGATACGACTGGGAAGATATTAATGATTGGATACTTTCTATTGAAACAGGGTACTCGAAACACGGAAATAAACTAGTCATATATTAGCAAATGTTTTGCATTAAAAAAACAGGTGAGGCGAAAATAAGATGTCGATCATTCAAAAGTATCACATTGCAATTGCTTGGACGATAGCTACTAGTGCAATGCTCATAAGTTTGATTTTTAGTGAATGGATGAAGCTGCCTCCATGTGATTTGTGCTGGTATCAAAGGATGGCCATGTATCCATTAGTGTTAATATTGGGAATAGGAATGTATAGAAAAGATCCTAATGTAAGTGTATATGCATTTCCATTTGCATGTATTGGATTAATAATAGCTGTCTATCAAATTACGATTCAGGCTTTTCCAACAAGTGAACTGAAGATATGTTCAGTAGGTGTTTCTTGTACAGAAGATCATTTGAATTTGTTTGGTTTCATCTCGATTCCTATGCTATCTTTTGTTGGGTTTTTAGCCATCATAATACTTCTATATATTAAATCTGATAGGGAGACAAAAGAACAAACAACATAGTGGTTATGAACAATGTATTCAAGCAAACACAACATATTTAAAAATAGATAATTAAAATAAAAAATAATTATAAAAGGAGAAATTAAAATGACAACAATGCAAGTAAGTAATGACATGTACAAAATCCCAGAGGTAGATGTGGAATTATTAAAGATTATGGCCCATCCAGTTAGATTACAGATCGTGAAAGAACTAGAACGTCGCAAAGTTTGTAATGTAACAGAGTTAACAGATCTATTAAAAGTACCGCAATCAACCGTATCTCAGCATTTATCTAAGATGCGTGGCAAGATTCTACGCTCGGAAAGAAAAGGGTTAGAGATGTACTATCATATTGCAAATTCCAAAGCATGCCAGATTGTTAGTGTACTAGGTTTATAATTAGCTCAAACTAAATAGCAGATTATAAGATTAAAGATAAAATAAGGGCAGCCTGATATGGCTGCCCTTATTTTATTTGTGATTTTGCATATATTTTTGCACATTTAGTATAACAAACATTATTCTTTCCTATCAAACTTCAATCTTATTTTTTCTCAATATGCTTTGTTTACTTTTATATTATAATCAACTTAGTTCTTTTTATTTATGCATATTTCCTGGGGTGAATCCTTTTACTAAGGATTCCTTTTTTATTTTTAACTAATTCATAAATAAACATAATTCAAATTGGATTTTAAACTGGTATTCATAAAGAAACTGTTGAAATAGCCTGTTTGTAAATGAATTGTTGCTTTCCGTGACTAGAAACTAGCACTGAAAATTTATCAAAAGCGATAATGATTCCTGGCACCCTTATTCCGTTTATTAAAAATATCGTTACTAATCTTTTTCCCTCTATTAACTTCTTATAAAAATTTTCTTGTGTATGCATTAATAGTTTCTTCCTCTCTTTAAATGTTCTAATCTTTTTAGATCCTTCTTATGGATGCAAAAAGAACGGTATAATTATAATATTTTTGATATATTAAAATTTCAGGATTTTAATATATTGTTATTCTTACACAGAGATCCCATATAAAAATAAAAGTCCTCACAATTGGGGTGCACTTCAAATGAAGTGAAGACCTTTGTTTTTTTATCATCCACCAGTATGGCCGTGAGCATATTGTACGATTTTATCCTCGCTAAGAGCTTTTTGTGTATCAGTTACATTGCTAGCGTTAAACATAAACGTGAATACGGCTGTTAATCCAATTAAGCTAGACATTACTTTTTTCATTTTAAAGCCTCCTTTTCAAAGTTTTGTTCTTCTGCTTGATGGCTAAGATAAAAATAATCGCTTGCTTTTGAACAGCTATTTTCTTGGTGGAATAAAACTGCTAATTTTTTAGCGTATTCCTGTACGTACTCATGTAGGTTTTCTCTCTCAAAATAAGAGATTCCTGTTTTAATTGTCTTCTCTAATTTGTCAGCAGAGACCTTTTGATTTAATTTTTCTAAAATTAAAAAGTGATGTTCGTATTCTTCATTCTTTAGCTCTTTACAAATCTCTAAGCCTTTCACTATAAGATTAGAAGTTTCTTTGGACTCACCGATTTTCATATGCTCCCTAGCTTTAATAAAAATTGCTTTATAATCTTTAGGGAGTTCTTGTGTTACTTCAGAGAGGTATCGTATTGCTAGTTCAGATAAATTTTGACCTGAATACATTAAACCTAAGTTATGGCGTACAAATGTGATATTCTTTTCTTCACCAGATTTTTTGAATGTATTAATAGCTGTAATGAAATGTTCTTCAGCTTCCTCAAATTGTTTTAAATGAGTACAAGCTAATCCAATTAAATTATCACATAATCCAATATTAGTTTCATATCCTGCATGCTTTTTAAAGATATCCTTTGCTTTTGTAGCTTCTTTAATTGCAGCAAGCGGTTTATAAATATGATAATGGAAAGTTGATAATTTAAAATGGAATTCAGCATGTTCAATTTCATCAGGAATGTGTTTTAAGAGTAATTCAGCTTGATTATAATGTTCTTTTGCACATGTAAAATCACCTGTAATATTTGAATGAATAGCTTTAAAGAAGTGGTAGTAGTATTGTAAAAGCTGATCTGCAGGTACACCCAATGAATCTACTTTATCAAAACTATCTTTTCCAATACTTAAACTATCAAGCATATATTGATGACGAAAGTCTAAAAGAGCATAGTATAAAAGTAGGTTTTGATCTTCTTCAATGTTATGTATTTTTTGATCAATCTCAAGTTTTAAATTATGTGCCTTTCCTACATGTCTGGCACGTATCTCTATATACCAGTCATTTAGCATTTTGGTAACTTGCTCGTTCCCCTTTACTGAAACAATCATTATATATTCCCCCATCCTATAGAAGTATGCTAATGTTATATATTACCATTGTAGCAAAATCCCCTTTGCATTTAACTATTTCATATTTATTTTTCAACAAAATTCAGAAAAATAAGTTAATAAAAACAACCCACTTATATTTTAAAAGAAGATATCTATTATTATATATCTGAGAATAGTACAATTGAGGTAACTGAACATGATTAGCTAAATGTAGGAGTATTAGAAGAAGTCCATCAGGGAGAGGATCATAATTTATTTGCGGTAAAAGGAGACGAAAGAGACATGCTGCAGCAGCTAGAGATGGATGGATTTAATTTTGAAGATGTTGATTGGGGAGACCTTAACCTATTGGAAAACGAAATTATGAGTAGTACGGATGCAATAGAAGAGTGGGGAATTGAATCATCAACATTATGTAAAAAAATAAATGATTTCCCAAAAGGCTCAATCCGTAAAATTGGTACGACATATGCTGTGACTCGATTTGGAATGCGCTGTGTTTCGGTTCGAATAAGAAATATGTAAAAATAAAGTAGGGAAGGTGGCGTTCTATGTAGAATCACACAAGGGATTCAAATCTATTGGGAAATGGTTATAAAGGGCATGATCCTTGCTCTATCATACCGAAGCAATCACAATCGTTGTCAATGAAGTAATTATCCTCAATTAATCGCTCAAGTTCCTTTTCAAGATACCTCCAGTCATGCACTTTACTTTCAGAAATTAAAATGCACTAGAAGTTCTTTCGATCTTACCAAGTAAATAATCTCCAATTTCTTTAGATATATTATCTAATTCCTTTATTTTTTTATATGTTCCTGATTTTCTAAGATAAATTCAATATACTTTTTTTGCATTATACTCAACTCCTAGTTTCTTTCTATGTGCATGTGACAATAACCTATTGCTAATTTAATAAATTTTTACACCTATATTACTTAAAAAGTGTAACCATCAATGACAAAACGTATCTCTCGCTGAAATCTAGTTTTGTCACGTTAATGGGCATAAAGAGGAACATAATTGAATTTTGGATTGATTACCAAATACTTATTTTATGAGCACAATTAATAAAAATCTATCTTTTGTAGTAGATTTAGATACAATAATTTATAATTTTAACGATTCAAAAAGAATTAAAGTAAGTAGACAACAAAGTTTAGATAGTAAAAAGTTTATAGAGTGATACAGTAAAAATAGAAATAATAACATATACAAAATAAAATAATCTAAAAAAGGGAAGAAAAATTTCTTCCCTTCTCATAATGTACGAGCTATTCAAAATGAATTTAATTAAGAATTTAGTGACCATGATTTCCGTGTGCGTACTGAATAAAATCAATAGCTTTCTGTGTTTCTGTAGGGGATTGTGCACCAAACATTAAAGTGAAAATAGTAATTACACCAACTAAACTGAGAATTGTTTTTTCACTTTAATGCCCCCTTCTCAAAAACTTTTTTTTCTGCTTGAGAACATGAATAGAAATAATGACTTGCTGTAACATGGTTATTTTCTTTATAAAATGCAGTAGCAAGATACTCTTCGTATTCCTTAATGTATTCATAAAGTTCTTGCTCTTTAAAATATGATACGCCTTCTAACACTATCTTTTCAAGTGCTTCGGCAGGAACATCTCTATTCATTGCATCTAAGATTTTAAAATGGTGTAGATACTCTATATTATCAACCTCTTTACAAACGGAATATCCTTTTGCTATGAGATCTTTTGCAACAGATTGATTTCCTTCCTTTATATGTTCTTTTGCCTCAATAAATAGTGCTTTATAATTGTTAGGAATTTTTTGATTTACCTCCGAAAGATATCTAATAGCTAATGGTGAAAGGTTTTGAGTAGCATACATTAATCCTAAATTTTGACGCACCATTAAATTGAATTGCTCTTCGTCTATTTTTTGGAACATATCCATTGCCTTTATGAAACATTCTTCAGCTAGTTCCCATTCTCTCAAATTAGTACAAGCTAAGCCCATAAGATTATCACAAAATGCTACATTAATCTCATACCCAGCATGTTGAGCAAAGATTTCTCTTGCCTCTGATACTTTTTTATAGGATAAGAGCCCTTGATATATGTCATAATGGAAAGCTCCAACTTTATAATAAAATTCCGCTTTTTCCAATTCATCAGGAATGCAGTTCAAAAGAGTTTCAGCTTTTTTATAACTCTTTTTTGCGGTTTGATATTCGCCAATAGTAGAGGTATGAATCCCTTTGAAAAAGTGATAATAATAAGCTAAGAAATTATCTGTAGGCATATCAAAATTCTCACCTTCATCAAAACTGCTTTGTGAAACGCTTAAACTATCAATTAAAAATTGATATTTAAAATCTAGTAGTGAGTAGTAGAGTAATAAATTCTGATCTTCTTCAATGTTATGAATCTTAGAATTAATTATTTCTTTTAATTGATGAGCATTTCCTATACGTCTTGAGCGAATTTCAATATACCACTTATTTAAAAGCTTTGTAATTTCATTATTCCCCCACATTGAAACAGTCATTATCTAATTCCTCCATTCTGTCGAATAAAATATCCTATCCCTTTAATTAAGAGCTAGGTAAAAATCCTAAGGATTGTAATGTCGTAACCCGTAAGCAAATGCGCTTATATTTTACAAAAAGAAATGGAGAGAGTCAGTATGATACAATCGAAATTTGGAATTTTAATATATCTTTAATCTAGAGTGGCAAGGGGAGTTGCTATTTTATAAGTAAGATAGCAACTCAAAGGAATTGAAACCTTACAATGTATTTTTCTAATAGAGTTCATGGGGTAGTAGAGCGGAATAGAGATTACCTGAAATTATTGAATGTATTTAAATTTTATTTTAAATTGCTTTATTATGAAATGTCTTGTTTGTTTGTCTTAAAGACAAATTAGATATAAAAGGAATTTTTGTATAATTATACATAAAAAATGCTGATTTACAATAAATTTTAATAATAATTAGAAATAACAAAAAATGAATATTTTTTGAAAGATAGTAAGAAATGTAGTCTGATGTTTCATAATGAGAGGGGGAGTATTTTGTACGTATGATATTCATTAAATATAGTCGAGAATAATATGAAGACTGAAACATTTGCAGAGATTCAAAAAATGTGGGAGGATTCTATGACTCTAAAAAGTTATGTGATTGGTATGGAAATGAAAAATTTGTTTAAATGGAAACACTATCAGCCTGATATTACCTTATTAATAATTTTCAAGAAAAAAGTATATCAAGCAATAATAAGTTGACTAGGAAGATTACTTTTTTTATCTGTAATAATGTATGGAGTCGGCTTTATTAATATACCAATAAGAAGTGTGAAATAATAATAGGGAAAGATTTTATATCATTGTGGATGAAATCTATGTATTTGGGAAGGATAGAAAATATATTATTAATAGCAAAGTAGGCTGGGCTCTCCTTATTTTACAATTTTGGGAGATCAGCCTCACAGTGGTGATGACGGCATTACTAACTTATCTTATAAGTGAACTTATTAAGAGAAAAGTAGGAATCGATTTGTTTCTTATTCCTTCATTACACCCTTCTCACCAAATTTATACCATTTATTTATACTCTTACCATTATCCAATGCTATATTCTCGTCATGGAGCATAATCCCTTTATCTTGATCAGTTTTTTCTCCCTTATTCATATAGTACCAATTGCCAGAATCCCTCAACCACCCTGTCCACATTTCCCCTTTTTTAAATGTTTTTTTCTTTTGATAGTCATTTGTAGCATCGTTTATAGGGTTAAAGTAATAATAATCTTTACCGTTCTTATTTATAAGTTGGACAAATCCGGTCATCATTTCCCCTTTGTTAAATGTGGTGCCGTCATAGTTTTTCATGCCGTCTCCAGGACTGAAGTAATATTTTGTATCTCCATCTTGAACAAAGCCAGTTTCCATTTCTCCTGTGCCTGGTTTGAATGTATCTCCTGCGGAGTTTTTGAGGTCGTTTTTTTCAGGGTTGAGATAATACCAGCCAATACCAAGTTCCAGCCAACCGGTTTTCTTTTCCCCTTTTTTATTAGTGAAAGTCCACGCGTTATTCTCTAATTTCCACTCACCCTGTATTAGCGCTTGGAATGTCGGATCATCCCATGTCGAGGAGCTGAAGTTTTGCATGTTTTTAAATATATTTTTAGCTTCTAATTTTGCTATTTTTGCATTTAATATATTTAGTTCGTTCTCTTTCCCAATACCATCACCTGCGGTACTTAATAGATTTTCTTTTTTTGTTCTCAGTTCATTTAGCTTATCAATATTATTGTAGAACGTTTGAAGACCCTGGTTATACACTTTCTTTATATGGTCCGCATATTTTTTAGTAATTACCTCAAGATTACCCTTATCAAAGAAGTGCTGTAAGCTTTGCTCATCATATTTCAATTTAGGCCCTTTAGCATGCTCGTGCATGTATTTTAAAAACGTTATATGAGCAACTGCAAGCTTAGTGTATAGAGGTAAACTTGCTACTTCGTGATTACCCGAAGCACGATCTATAAGAGATTCAAATGAGTGTTGAATGTGATTGGCCCAGTTGCCACGAGTTGCATATATATCATTTCCAGCATAATATATCGCATTTTTATTAGTATCAGTATTCAATGACTATTCGAGTGTTAAAATATTTGAATTTAATGTCTTGAAATCAGTTTTAAGATTATTTACATATTCAGTGTCAAACTTTTCATCCACTTGAGTCAAAATCTGATTACTCATTTCCTTGATCTGTGCTGAAACACCATCATTTTCTGACCAAAGTAAACCAATTAGCGGTGAAATAACCAACCCAGCATATGGAATGAGATCTGTACCTGCCATTGCTAGAGATCTAAAAGTGTCATTAAAGTTTGGAATATCTTTTTGGGCATCTTTAATAAATTGGAAAGCTCCATTAACCCCTACCTTCATTGTACCCTTAGTAGCGAATGCTTTAAGAAACTTGTTACGTAATGTTTGATCTGGAATAATTTTCTCCACT
Organism: Bacillus sp. AFS012607; assembly: GCF_002558005.1. Classification (NCBI taxonomy): domain Bacteria; kingdom Bacillati; phylum Bacillota; class Bacilli; order Caryophanales; family Bacillaceae; genus Bacillus; species Bacillus sp. AFS012607. Next base: position 18,133 of record NZ_NTVM01000033.1, on the reverse strand, counting down.
TGTATCCCAATATCGTTAAGTGTGTGTGATGAAATTACTGAAATATTGTCCTCGTCAGCTGCAAATGCTGAGGTAGTGCTCCCAAATGTGCTTACTCCTATTGTCATAGTTGCTAATGTTGCAAGAAGCGCTTGTTTGTATTTGCGCTTCGCATCTTTTCGATTTTTATATTTCATACGTGTACTTCCTTCTTAGCCTATTTTACGAATACTTGTATCACATCAAGTAAAGAAGTGATCTGCTTGATTATAGGCTTGCTGATTTAAGTTGTATACAATAAAAAGTGTTGTTGGTTAATGCAATAAATTTAAATATTGTTTAGATCGTAATATGTTTTTGAAGGATTATAATAGTGGGAATTTAGGAATTAAGACTCGGTGAAACAAGATTTTTTGCTTGTATTACGCACATTGGACATGTTTGTCTTGTTAGGAGGTCAAAAATTGCTTAGTATAATCTAATTTGATATCAAATAAAGTCAATTGGGTCTGGTGCGAATACGTTAACAGAAATACCACGAAGCATAGATTTCTTTGAGGATGCTTGTGCATCTTCATCTACTAGTATTTTTCTATCTGGATAAGTAGGTACATACTGCAAATAAAAGGTGTTATTTGACCAGAATAAAGACATTAAAGCCATTGTAAACTACAAAAAAATAAAGGAACATTAAATTAACAGTAAATAGTAATGTTATAAAGTTAAGTTGGTGAAATTATTGAGGGTTTAAATTCTATAATTAAATGTTAATACATTAAAAGTAAGAGAGTAGCTTAGGTGTTTATGTAAAAAACATAAACCTTAAAGAATTAATTGATACTAATTATACGTTTAATGAATTGAAAGTCCTTTTTTAAAGATTATAAACACAATATAAAAAATAGAAATATCGAACTAAAGTATAAGGGAAATAGTAAGGAGAGTATTAAATGAATGTTTTTTATACATATAAACAACAAGCAGAAATATTAAAAAAAATTGGACATCCTGTTCGTTTGTGTATATTGCAACAATTAATCGAACGAAATAACTGTAGTGTAACTGAATTATGTGATCTACTAGAGCTTCCACAATCTACAATATCACAACATTTATTGGTTTTAAAAAGTTTGCATATTGTAGATTGTAAGTATGAAGGTAGGATGAAGATATATAAAGTTTGTCATGAGAGAGTAATAAGAATCGTTACTTTATTGGTGAAAGTATGAAATGTAAATTATAAACGTAATGTTTTATTAGGTGATTTATGTAATGGAGGGAATACCATAATGTGATAATGCTTCAGCACTAATAACGAATATAGTAATAACGGAAGGAAGGAATATGAAAGCAGTCGATCGAAAAATTAGAATTCTATATTTACAAGAAAATCATTGTGAAGATTGTAATTATAGAGATAAAGAATTTCAATATTGTATTCAAAACTGTGAGATAGGCCAAGAATTAAACAAATTATATGAAAAAGGATTTAAGAAACAATCTAAACAAAGGAAAGATAAAGAAAAAATTTGGGATGAAAAGTGCGAATATGCAACTTGGTTATATGAGAAAGGAATAGAATATCCAGTTATTGCGAAGATATTGAGGTGTCATATAAGTAGTTTATATATAGAGCTCAAAAAAAGAGGGGATTTAAAGAATCCAAGTAATAAAAAATTAAAGGATTTTAAGTTTTATGTATAAATTTTTTAGGAGAAGTATTCGTAGTGAATATAAATCCGTATAAAAAATGAAATATCTATTGAATTAGTCTGATACAAAATAAAAGTCCTTCTTATTTTTGTGAAAATATAGAGTAAGGAAACTATTCAAGAGGGAACTATAGATGAATGAGGTATCGGGATTCTTAAAATTAATTTAGGAAAATAATCGATATGCATATTTTAGCTAAGTAGAAAGCATAAGAGTGAACAATATTATTCTCAATAGACCTGGATTTGCTAGAGTAGGTGTCAGAAAGTATACTTTGAGAAATATTTTTCGCCTTCTACCAGAAGTGAAAGGGACCAGCTATGAATTGGAAGGTATAAATGATGAATTTTTCATTAGAATAATTATTCTTTTCATATTAACGGTACGAGTGAAACAACATCTTTTTTTCCTTTACATGATTATAAGTTGTATACAAATTCTTAAGATAGCTATCTAGTTTTTGTTCTTTATTATATATTATCAAAAATTAGTTATGCTAAAGTAATTTTTAGTAGAATTTATAGATTGATATCATGAGTTAGTTTAGAGAATCAGAAAATTATAAGGAGAAATTAATAATTAAAGACTCGAGTTAAATAAAAATTGTTGAAATGTTAATCGGTGCACTCAGATTTTTTGAAGAATACTCTTACTAATAATTTAGGCTTGATTCACTTAATGAATACCTTTATAAGAGGCATTCAGAAAAAAGTCAGATGGTTCTAAATAGATTTTGTCAAGTTTTTAAATTCAAATTAATTCATAAAAAATTAAAAGTAATGAATTAAGAGTATTAAGATTAGAATATTAAAATTAAATTGATAGTGATGATAGGATAATATGTTTATTATATTTATTAAAAAAACTGTATATGAAAATTTATTATAAGGAGGTTTTAAGATGAAATATAAAGCTGGAATACAAGTGAAAAATAGATTCAAAAAATCATTATTTGCTACAGCTACAGCTATAACTTTAGGTCTAAGCACATTTGGAGGTTCTGTTTCTGTATTTGCTGCTGAGTACGTGATTCCAATAGTAGATTCCAAGACTTTGGAACAAAGTCCTGAAGATTCTCAGGAACGTATAAAAAAACAAAATGAAATAAGAGAACATTTCAAAAATATACCACAAAAGACACTTCCTGTTTTAATTGCGGCGGATAAACAGTATCGAGACGCTCACTCTGATTGGAAGACACGAACGAAAGAATTGGTTGAAAATGGAACGAAAGATTTTAAAGAATACTATAAAATCAAATATGTTCCTATTCAATTTTACGAATGGGATTCGAAGGGACAGAATCAGTCTGATATAATGTATAATTTTGCTGATGATTACACTAAATACATAACGGATAATTCTAATTTTTCAGGTAGTTTTGGTCTTGTTATTGGGTTTACTGCCAACAAGGATTATGGTAGTGCTTATGGAGGAATGTTACCACAAACGGTAGGTCTAGAAGAAGGTGAATCCATTCCATTAGTTACTATTAAGGATGTTCCTATCGATAATATGATTTGTAGTATAGAAAGTACAATTAAACATGAGTTATCCCATACTTATAGTGTCCCAGATGATAATAAATGGTTAAGAAATAGTATAATGTCTTCTAAAGTGGGGGTTACAGAATGGTCTTCAACTGAAATGGAAATTATTAAAAAGAATAGGGATCGCTATCAAAACCATAAAATTTAGGAGTTTATTGGTTACTGTTCATAGTAAATCAATTCATAATTATGATGATTTGATTTGTTAAATTTAGAGAAGAACATAAGTAGATAAGCTAATCGCAAAGTGGGGATGAGATTGATATAAAATTTAATAATGAAAGATGTTTTCTCTATAGTACGATTAGCAATAATCTTCAAAATTTCCGATTCTGTAAAAAATAGAATAATCAGGCGAGTTATGTTTTTATGCATGTGTTATTTACTATACAAGTAGTATTTGAAGCAACATATTGAATACTTATGGTTAAATATATTCAAAAATAAATTTTGTCTTATATAAACCAAACCAAAGTTCGCAATGAAACTTCGGTTTGGTTATGTACAATGAATTTTTAATATTAAACAACTATTTATATTTTCTTCGAATTTTAATCGCTATGTGTAAAAATATTTATTCGTAAAAAGGATAGCATTGAATTTAAAGTTCAATCGTTAATACATTTAAATTATAAGAATTTTTTTATTTCTTCTAAATTACGCTTGGTAGGTATAGTAGAAATAAAGATAACTGGAACGTGATTAATTCTAATAGGTGTATCAGTTATAATACAAGATACATCAGAGTATTCCATGCTTAATCTTATTAAATCTTCATAGTGTACATCTATAAAATTTATATTTTGTTTGAATGTTGAGTTAAAGAATTCCACTAAATATCTTTTCCAATGTTCGCCTTCCTTTGTGTATAGAATTATTTGAGGCGTTCTTTGTTGTAGTTTCATTTGTCGTGTTACTATATGCATAGTTAATAAAGCAACATGAGATGTTGATATATTAGGACGTAGATTAGAATTACTCTTTTCGTATATTTTTTTAAAATCCTTTAATTTTTTGTTGATTAAATAAAAGATAGTTGAGTGTTTTTTTCTTATATGAGAATTAGTTATATAGTTGCTCCGATCATTAGATTGTAAGAAATGGTGTTTTTTAGGCAACAGTATTTGGTTTAATAAATTTATAAATTCAAAATCATATAATAATTCTATTTTAAATTTTTCTTCAAGTTTGTATATAAAAGTTTGTAAAATTGGGTATAAAGGATATTCTATGGAAGAAATGGGTTCCGGATTTTTTGCTTTTTTATATGTATATGCTGAACCATTAATTGCCAAGATAAAAATAACAATATCTAAATCCGTTAATTGAATATTGTGTTTTTTGAAAATACATTTAGTGATTTTATTTAATGTCTCATATTTAAATAATCTTTGTATCTTTTTAATTTGCCAATGCTTTAATGAAATTGAATACCCATTGTTTTTTCTTTTTAAATATAAACAAATAAAAAAAGATAGTTTTTTAATAGAGTCTTTATAGAATATTATGTTTTTAGTTTTTTCAACTGCCTTCAAGTATTCTATGAATAATTCACGCTTATAGTGCTTGAAAGGCCACTCCTCATCACTATATGCATTAATATATAAGTCATAATACATAAGTAGTATATCCACATTGTTTCCTGATAGTCTTAATGGGGATCTTTTTAATCTTATATTGTGTTGCTGTAAGTGATATGTGACCTCGTTTAAAATGTTCTGTACTTTTTTGGTTTGAATATATAATTTTTCGGCTAATACTGAATTAGATGATACTTTTGTATCTAGTAAAATAATTAGTGTTTTAAAAAATAGAGTGTGTTTCCAATATAAAAAATCTATCTCCTTATTGGATGCATTAAAAGGTTTGTGTAATTTTACGCCTTTATTTTTGCAAGTTGCGATAGACCAATTATTAGGAAGATTTTTTTGTAAATATAATAAATCTCTTTGTATTGTTTTTGTTGAACAATTAAGTTTAGAAGCTAGTGCATTTATGGAAAACCATCTAAACTCTTGTACTAAATGTTTTAAAATATGATATTGACGTTTAATTAGCATATCGGGTTCTGTTTATTGCTTTTTAAAGAAACATTAAAAAGCAATAAAATCCTTCCACCTCCAGATTAATAATTTTTTGTAGTGATTTTAATTGAGTATGTGTTGAACACAAAAATATCTTAAGGCCTAAAGTGCACTTTAGGGCAAGGGGAGAATTGTACTTAAATCGATAGGGTCTAATTAGTTTAGTTAAAAGAATCTATTTCAACAACATGAAATTTGTCCGGAATGTGGACAAAAAGTATTTTAAATTTATAAATAGATGCTATTGATATAGCTTACTTATATAAAAAAGTGAACTAATGACTGAAGGGTTGAAAGATAACGGTCAGTGGTATTACTTTGCCTTTAATCGTGAAATTATGAGTTATGTCATCAGCGAGTCTCAAGCACTACCATTAGCAATGAAGACATTAAAACAGGCAATGAGAGGTCCAAAATTAAAAGATGCCCTTCTTCACTCAGATCAAGGAAGTATTTATACAGCGAAGTAATTTCAAGTGTATGCTAAAGAAAACGGCATAATCACCAGCATGTCCCGGAGAGAAAATTCCCATGATAATGCTGTCATGGGAAGCTTCTTTGGTCATTTGAAAAGTGAAGCTTTCTATTTACAAGAGATAACAAAAGTATTTCACTCAACTGTGCGAAAGATTGTGCTAGAATACATTCATTACTACAATTGTGTGCGAATTCAAGAAAAATTAAACCACCTATCTCCTAAAGAAATTAGGGAACAAGTGGTTTAGATGTTTTGATAGGTGTCCTGTTTTCGGGGTTCACTTCAAATATAGAGGGGATTTTTTGATTGGTTTTAAAAAGTGTATTTAACAATGTTTTTTGGGATTAAATTTTTTATTTAAAGAGCGGGAGTTATGGCTCACTTAAATTCTTGTTGCATTATAGATTAAATTGTAAATTTTATTACCCGAATAGATGGGTGTAAGTAGCATGGAAAGAGACAATAGATACATTTATAATGTGCAGTTGATTTTGAAAAAATGTGCTATGAAAGATTCCAATAAATGGATTTTGTCCAAAAGTAGGTCCATCCCAGAGCAACTTGTTAAAATAAAAAAATAACCCTTTACTTAATTATTTTAATTAGGTAAAGGGTTATTTTTAATTATTCTCATCCAATAAAATTCCAAAACATAAAAGAGTGTCGGAAATTTTAAAAAGGTTTCCAACACTTCTTTTAAATATGATCATTGAAATATTCTAAAGAAACTTGTATTTGTTGCTTTAAAATTTTTCTCCATAAATGATGTTTAATCTCCCCAGTACCTTTACTAACTTTTGTACGTTTAATTGTTCCGTCTGGCATAATCTTTCTATAGAAATAGTGATCGGTGTCTTTATAGCATTCCCATCCATCTTTTTCACAAAACCGTTTTAGTTCTTTAAATGTCGGCATGAATTAAGCTTATGACTCCGTCTAAATCATCTTGTAATAAAACGTTCATAATAAACGGAAAGTGTTCACGACGGTTTGGGGCATTGTAGTATAGTTGGATGTTATCAGAGTAATCTTGTGCATATTCAATTAATTCAATAGCTAAATCACGAATAGCTGCTTCTTTTGATTCTGAGTTAACGAATAAATCAAAATCTTTTAATTCTGCTGTGATTGAATCATCATCTTCAAGTACATATTTCAAAGTGAAAGTGTAAGTAGAAAAGACCATTTTGGCCTGATGAATATTGAGACTTAAAAATGGTTCTTTATTGTTTCTAGAAACAAATTGTGGCTTGTTTTGTTGAACTACACCATCAATAAATTCGCTCCAATTTTTACGAACATCGGTAGCGTTAAGAACAGCTTGCATAATCATCTCCCCTTTCACCTCCAGTATAAACTTAAAACTTGAAATTGTACATAGTGTACATTATGTACACTATGTACAATTTATATTCTTGTTTATTTTATTCATTCCCTTTACTTTTTACTCCTATAAATTGAAATGTTTTATAAAAAGGAGTTTGAGATTATAAGCTTTACCTCTTTTTTTAATGATTTTTTACTTTTATAGGGCGATAGTTTAAAGCAGATTGCAAATAGCTGGTTCTGATATCTTAATGGTGTGAAAATTCAAAAAAAGGATTTGTCAAGTTATTAAATTGATAATTGAAATGCGTTATTTATTGTACATTTATTAATGTAAATTTTCCTTTTGATAGTATACCTTAAAGCATTTTAACGAGGGGAATTTTTGGGTAAAGTAGAGGTCCATTATTATTTTTTCTTACTTAGTAACAATTTAATTATCAGAGAATTGGAAGGGGAGGTATTAATGAAAAAATTACCAATAGTTACAGGGTGTATTATTACAGCTATTTTGACTAGTCAAGTATTACCATTACCAGCAAGCGCAGCTGATAAAAAACAAGTGGATAACCAAGGCATAAATACAAGTAATGTCGTGGTTTCATCGACACTACAAAATTTAGGAACACAGAGTGTTTTATTAAAGACATATGCATTAACTTTATTAAAACAACCTACAGTAGCAATTGAGACTATGCCAAACTTGGGGGTGTATCAAGAAAAAGCGAAGCAACATGCCCGTTATTGGTTGGATACAGTTCAACCTAGTTTTATTGCTGCAAACCAGCAATTAATTTCATTCCAGCAAAAATTCCAAAATTATTATAATAAGTTGATCGAATTATCTTCCAAAATAGTAACAGATAACCAAGCTAAGCAAGAATTTATTATTGGTATTACAAAATTACAAGAGTGCTTAAATAATGATCAAAATGAAATTCAAAAAATGTCATCTGGTTTACAGAAGTTTCAACAAAACTTTAATGTTGATGCAGAAAATTTTATAAGTTTAGCTGCAACAGCAAAAACATCTTTGGCAAATAAAAACGGGGAAGTAGAACAATTAGTAAAGCAAATTGAAACGTTAAATAGTGATATCACATCTCAAATTGGAGTAATTGTAGGTGGAACTATTGGTATGGTAGCTGGAATTGGAGCTATTGTTTTTGGAACTATTGTTTTATTCACAGCAACTGTAGCGACAGGTGGTGTTGGTGCTGCAGTTGTTGTACCGACGCTAGGTAGTATAGCGCCTGCATTGGGTGGAATAGTTGGTGGAACAGGTGGACTTATAGGTGGTGGTGTTACAGTCGGATTTGCAGCTAAAAAATTAGAAGAAAAGCGAAAAGAACTGCAAGAAACTACGCAGAAATTAGAGAATGCCAAAGCGGATGCAGCGGCTTTAACACTTTTAGTAGGGCAAGTAAACACATTTAAAGATACTGTAACAAAAGGTAAGGAAAGTTTAGAGGGATTTGATGACAATTGGTATGAACTGAAAAATAATTTCAACGTACTACAACAGAATGTGAATAAAATTAATCCGGATAGTTCTGTTTTACAAAATAATTTAGTGCAGATTAAAAAGAAGGTAGATGGTTTGGCTCTTCAAGCTAAGCAACAAGAGAAAGTAATTACGGATATTTCTTATAAATAGAGAATCTTTCGAAATCATTATTAACATTATTTAGCTATTAAAAGGGAGGATATTTATGAAAAAAATACCTGTTAAGTTAATGACATGTGCTGCATTGGTTGCTACTTTATCTACGGCAAGTATTATGCCATCCTACGTGTTTGCAGCTGAAACAAAAGAAGCAACCGTGAAAACTGAAAAACAACCGAATCTACCAGACAAATATTTGGGACCAGAGGGACTAAAAAAAGCATTGGAAGATACAGGTTCACATGTAATAGTGTTAGATGCTTATGCCCTAACTTTATTAAAGTCCCCTCAAATTAAACTAGATAAAACTCTATTTAAAGAACAGAAAGATAAAGATCTAGTAGACGCCGTTATAAATATTCAAAAAGTAGCACAGGGTAATGCAACACAATGGGTAGATGTTTTAAAGCCGGAATTAATTAATGTGAACCAAGGTATTGTTAATTATGGAGTAAAATTTGATAATTACTATCAAACTATTGTGGATGCTGTTGATGCAAAAGATAAAGAAACTACAAAGCAAGGGGTTGAGCGTTTATATAATAGTGTACAAGAGAATAAAAGGAAAGTAGAGCAATTAGTAGAAAATTTGAAGGACTTTCGTAATAAGTTAATTACAGACACGAATGAATTTCAAAGTAAGACAAATCAAATAGTCACAAATTTAGAAGGGAAAAATGCTATATTGCCATCTCTAAAACAACAAATTGATGCCTATAACTCACAAGTTAGTGCATCAATTGCAATGATTGCCTCTGGTGGTGTTTTAACGCTTATGGGAACAGGATTTGGAGTACTTACAGTAGTATTAGCTGTAAGTGGGGTAGGATTACCATTTGCAGCTATTACAGGTACAGTTGCGGCAGGAGCTATTGGTGGAGGAGTGACTCTCATCGTCACAGGAAATAATAAATTAAAAGAAGCAAATGCTCAAATTGCAAAATTGACAATGCAATTAAAAGATACTGATTTACAGGTAGCAGCTTTGAAAGTTGCGAGTGGTCAAACTAAAACATTTGCAGATACAATTAATGTGGCAATTGATTCAGCAGAAGCATTAAAAGATCAGTGGACAACGATGGGGTCAAAATATAAGTCATTAATAGATAATATTGATGGAATTTCACCAAGTTCTCTTGCATTTATTAAGGAAGATTTGAAAACAGCAAAAGATAGTTGGGTAAATATTAAAACGTATGCAGATACATTATATTCAAAAATTACAATTCAAAAATAATATTTTGTAATAAAAGTTGTTCTTCCCCTTGTGCGCGAGAGATTGTACAGGGGGATAATTATTCGAATAGGAAAGCGGTGATGTGTATGTTATCTTATAAAAATTTCATCGTACGTTGTTGTTTATGTAGTGGCATAATTCTTTTGTTTTTTGCACCAATGTCTGTGTTAGCGCAAATAAAAAGTCCAGGTGCTATGTTAAATTTAGAGGTTGGTAGATTGCTAGATTTGAGTTCTGGATTTTATACTACATTAGTACAATATAAACACCTAGAACATAGACTTATTTCTACAAGTACCTTAACATCAGTTACTAAACACGTAGATGAAATGGGGGAATTAGGAAAAAGGTGGTATATTGAAATAGCGCCCCATATGAAAAATAAGAGAAAGCAAGTTCTTTCTTACAATGCCACTTTCCAACAAAAGTATAATGACATGCAACAACAAGTTCAGAATAAAAATAAAGAAAAAGTTCTTAAAGTGTTAGAAACTATTCAATCTGATATTGATATGCAAAAACAAGGAGTTACGGAATTTCTAACAGTTGCTAAATCATTTAGAAATGATGTTAGTGCTATTTCTAGGCAGCTTCAAAATGATCGCAAGTCATTACAAGTTATAATAGATGTGGAAGAGGAAAAACAAGGTTATCCTGTTATAGGAGAGAACCTTTTATTAAATTGTATTGTAGATAGTATTAATTATATTAATGGAGTTAATGGGGGAGCAGAGGGATTACTGAGCCATTTAGAAGTAATGAGTACAAATTGGACAATTTTAGAAGCTAAGCTGAAAATCCTCATTCAAAATATAAAAGATACTTCTGATATTAATATGAACTTTATTAGCGCAGATATGAAAGTGATGAAAGAAAACTGGGATAATATTTATTACAAGACCCAACAATTATACTGGGAAGAGGACTAGATTTGAACTATTTAGTTACCATTATTGCTTTATAATTGAACTACTTCCACCTCAAGTAAGATCGTAGGGGCCTTACTAAGTCGTGGGTAGTTCAATTATAGTATTATAGTTAGTTAAGTAGCGATGAGATAGAGTATGAAATTTAAAACATAAGGCTTTTTGTAGAGAGGTGTCGCTTGCGATGAAATATTAAAACAACGTAAGATTTGTCGGTTTTTAAGACAAATTTACTGTTTTATACTTGGTTGACAAGAAATAAAATTAAAAGTAGTGTATTTAACAATTTTCTAACATATCTAAGGAGTATAGTGGTTAATAAATAGATTACTATTACCATTTTAGAAACTAAAGGTACCTCAAAGTGAAAAAAAGATAATTTTAATCAAGTTGATTTATGAATGTATTGGTAAGTTGATTTTAGCTTATTCCCTTATAAGAACATAATAAAACCATAACCTTAACTATCTAGATTATATAACCATTGTTAAGGTTGCACTACTTTTAAGACAAACTCTTTTTGAAAAGAGTTTGTTTTTTTATATAAATATGATTAGTTACATATTTTGTTAAGAGTAGTTTTTCAAGAAAGTATCTATTTTGAATTCTAATAAGGGTATTTTATGAATAACTAACTATATAAACTTATACAAGATTAAAAAGAATAGTATTCTTATTTTTTGGTATTGGGAATTAACATGTTATTAAAAAGGTTGTATTTTTAGTGGTAAGAAATACAACCTTTTTAGCGTAGCATTATGTACTACTTAAAGTGTTATTTTCAATAAAGTTTGTTATACATCTATAATCACGCTGGGTAGGTAGATTAAAAATTTTTATAACTGGTATTGATTTTTGTATAGGAAGATTGGTATTTGTAATAATTAATGCAATTTGATTGGTATTTAAAAATTCCTTTAGACATGAGAGGGATTTTGTAAATATTATGATTTCAAATTGAAAGGGAAAGTATTTTTTTAACCAAGATTTTAAGTAAAACAGTATTCCTGAATCAGTAGAAACATACAATAATAATTTGAGTGGTCGTTGTTCCGTATACCCTCTCACGGATTCTATTAATAAACTAATGATCGCAACTTCCTCTTCTGGAATATTAAAACTATATTGTGAAAATAATGACTTATATTGTTTTTGTACTTTTGAAAAGGTATTAGGAAAATTATTTTTTATATAGTAAGTATTTGTTTCATATAAATTATTTTGTAAAGAAAATGCAAATTTGTTAAATGAGTGTATGTTACTTAAGTAGAATACCCTTTGTATACACCTTGTAATATGGTTAATTAATTCTGCATTTTTCAATATTGGAATTTGCAAGTTCTTTTCTAGATTAGACAAAAAATGGCTTATTTTTGTATCTAAATAAATAGCTTCTTTTTGGGTTTGATTTGGTGTAATATTTTTAGAAATACTGTGATTCTCCCCCCAATATTTTGCCCCTATTAAATGTATAGTGAAATATAATATTTCATCAGTAGAAAATAAAATATTTGTTTCCTTTTTCAGAGGAGATAAAATTTTTTTGCAAGTTTTATAATATGAAGTACCTCTTAACATAGCGTAATCTCTAGAATCAATATGTATAGGATTATTAGTTTTGATTCTAGATACGGTTATTGCTAAGATACAAGCTAACATATGTTTATCATTTTGAAAAAAAGTAATATTCCATGTTTTTTCAAACATTTCAATAAAGTAATGAATTCGATCTTTTTCATAATAATAGAATGGCCAATTTTGTCCATATATATTTACATATAAATCAACAATACACTTTCGAATTAACCATTCTTCACCTCGGATTTGTAGAGGCCGTTTTGTTAAGTGTAAATTATACCGTTTTACAAATGTTTCAATTTTATTCAATGTATATTTAATTGTATAGTAAGAATAATTAAATTCACTTGCTAATGATGTAAGTGTAACGTTCTTATAATGTAGTATGTGGCAAAATATTTTATAGAAGCTTGATTGATTTCTAATGTTGTATATTATATCTTCAATTGAAGAATTTGTTGGTTTTTTTAATCGAATACCATAGCCTCGTTTAGTTTGAATTTCCCAACTATTAGGTAAATAATCTTGTAAAATGTGTATATCTTTTCTTAAGGTATTATTGGACCAATTTAGAGTGTTTTTTAATTCTGTTAAATGATACCATCTATCTTCTTGAGATAAGATTTCTAAGATTTCTTCTTTTCTTCTAATATGCAAATCAATACATTCATTGTAAATTTGTTGTGGCATCATTATCACCTCCTGAATTATGTTATAAGAACAAATGTAGTAGTTTCTAATTTGTAGGAGTATTATATAAAAATTTGAGGATGAATAAAAATCACAAAAAATGATTAGTTCAATCAATTTTAATGATTTTTATGTATATTAAATTTTAAGATTATTGTTTCTTCAGTAAAAAATTTTATTAATGGTGGGATTGGTTTATATTCTAACTGTATAAGTTAAAAGGAAGGTTATAAATTAAAGCTTTTGTGCAAATGAATTTTTAGATTCAAGCAGGTCTGTTTGGATGCTAAGAGATAAATGTGTTTACAATTGGAGAGTTCCTTTGAGAAAATGGAATTTAAAATAGGAGAAGATTCGCGCAAAATAATGAATTATTTTGTATGGAAGAAGTTAATGATTCTTATAGTTTGTCTTTCAGTAATTTTGTTAAGTGTATGACTCTTAATACATAATAAAGTTATTATTTCCTTCCAATCCGTAGGACGTATAGTTATTATATTGTTATTTGCTTATGATAATAAGAAGTAAATTATATTTGGAATCGGAATTAATATGTAAGGTTATTTAGATGTTATAATACCTTCGAGTAATACAACATGTATTCTACATAGGGTAAAATTTTATGACTAATGTTCTAGTTATTTGATATTTGTGTTAATACTTTTACAAACTTAGATAGTAGCAAGTGAAAAATATAGCCCCCTTTGCTGGGAGCTATATTTTAATTGAGAGGAAAAATCTGTAGAGAAATAAAATTGATTTATGAGTATTTATATGTATTTTTAATTTAAGGAATCTAATTTAATCATTTTTTCATCTACTTTATGAATTGCTTGAACTGTTCTTTCTTTATCTGCTAATAATTTCTTTTTTTGATCAAGGAAAATTTCCTTTCTTTTTGGAAGTGTTTCAGATTCTTGCATGTGAAGTTCCACAATGTGCTGTAATGTTTTAATAGGCATCCCTACAGACCTCATACATGTAATTAATTCGATCCAAAATAAATCATCCTCGGTAAAACAACGATATCCATTATTATCACGTTCTATAAATGGAAATAATCCCATTTTGTCATAATAACGAATAGTGTGTATAGCTATATCTAATTTTTCTGCAACTTGTTTGATAGACATTGTCATTGAAAATGAAACCCAATATTTATATATTATAATTTATAATAATTCATTTAATGGTATTATTATTCGTTTTAAATGCAGTTTTTTAGACGGATAAATAGCCTGTTATCCATTTATATCCATTATGAGTTTGTGCCCTTTTAAAGGATAATCCGAATTAATAAAATATTTTTTGTACTTAAATCTATTTTATAATATTTAAAAGAAGGATAAGGTTTCTATATGTACAAGCGGATTATAACGCATTTATTAGATAACTACAACTTCAAATAATTTAGGTAACTCTTGTAAAGTAAAAAAGAATAATTTAGAAATTTAAATAAAAAAACTACCTAGTTCAATGTTTAGAACTGGGTAGTTTTTTTATTTGGAAAATCTATTTATGTATAAAAAGTGATTTAAGTAGTTACGTAGTGAGAAAAAGGTGTTATAAGAACTGTTTTATTTCTTCTAAATTACGCTGAGTAGGGATCGAAGAAATTAAGATAACAGGAATATGTTTACATTCAATAGATGTATCTGTTATCAGGCAAGAAATGTTAGAATATTCCGAATGTGTTTTCGTTAAATTCTCAAGTTTTATATCCAAGAAATCAATAGCCTTTTTTAATGCAAGTGAAAAAAAGGCTTGTAAATAGAGTTTCCAATACTCTCCTTCTTTGGTATATAAAATTACTTGTGGATTTTTCCTTTTAAGTTCCATTTTTTTTGTTGCTATATACATAGTTAATAAAATAGTATTATGTATTGAAATGTTAATAGGGATATTAAGTTTATCATATGTAACTTTTAAATCTGTTAATTGTTTGCTAATTGTGTGAAAAATAGAAGAATGAGTTTTTTTTATGTGAGTTACAAAAGAATGATTTTTAGTATAATCGCTAAATAAATTATTATTTGCATTAACAGAATAGGTGAGTGTTTTACTTAAGGCTTGTATAAATTTTATATCATTTAACAATTCGACTTCCAGATTTTTTTCTAAATTCTGAATGAATTTTTTGACAAATGGACACAAAGGTTTTGTAATAGAATGAATTGACTTGATATAATTTTGTCTTTTATAAGTATATTCTGAGCGATTAATTATTGTAAGTATAATAGCGATGTCTGCTGTTGATAGTTGAAAATTGTATTTTTTAAAAATGTTTTCTATCAAATTTTTTAGTTGCGTATACTCATTTAATTTTTCTATTTTTTTTATTTGCAAATGCTTTATTACTACTGAATATCCTCTATATTTTCTCTTTAAATATAGGGCAATAAAAAATGAAATTTCTTTTTTTATTTCTTTATAAAATTTAATTCCCCTCAATTTTTCCATTTCGGCTAAAAACTCTACGCAAAGTTCACGGTTAATATCTTCAAAGGGCCATTCTTCATCACTATATGCTTTTAGATATAGCTCGTGATACATGAGAAGAATTTTTATATTATTTCCTGCTATTCGTAGAGGACGTCTTTTTAAAGATAATTGATATTTGTTTAGATGTAATTCTACGTCTTTTAAAATTTTTTTTACCTTCTTGATTTGAATATATAATTTTTCCGCGAGCAATGAATTAGATCCTATGTCAGTACTCATTAATATTTCTAATGTTTTAAAGAGCAAAGTGTGCCGAAGATACAGATAATTTATGTTATCAATAGATGAATTAAAAGGTTTGAATAATCGTACACCTTTTTTTTTATTGTATTTGATAAACCATTTCTCTGGTAAATTTTTTTGTAAGTATACTATATCTCTTTGAACTGTTTTAATAGAACAGTTGAGCTTTCGAGCAAGTTCAATCATAGAAAACCATCTATCTTCATTTACTAAGTGTTGTAGAATGTGATATTGACGTTGAATTAGCATAATGCGTTATATCCATTGGTGTATTAACTAAATTTGTTAATACCAATAAATTTCTCGACCTCCTGTGCAGTTTAGTTTTAGATTAGTATAAAAGTGTGAAGGTATTCTGACCCCATAAAGTGAACTTTATGACAAGGCCCTGTAAGCGCAAACGTATTTTGGGCATTATACATAGGAGAGGGTAATTTAATTATGAAACTATCATAATTAAATGAGATTCATTTCAACAATGTTAAAGTTGTCCATAAAATTGACAATTTTATGGTTTCACATTTAATTAAGAACTGCTTACATATTATATAAGAAATAAGATTCTTTAATTTTGAATTAGGTATTTTAAGAAAATCAAAAATTTTAAAATTTGTATATTGAGTTAAGTTTTTCTATGAAATTGCGCATCCAATTCCTAAATAGGGACTTCACTTATTCAAATAAATGAAGTTGAAAAATATGATTTCTGTCATTTGTATAATTGTTATATTTGAAGTCTTATTATTCTACGTTTCTAATTTTAGAATGTGTAAAATTACAATAGATTTTTTCAATCAAATTAGTCGTATGGTTTGTTGAAAATTAAATAAAGCGCTATCTAAAGTTAGTAATTGTAATATGGATTGAAAAATGTATATTACAGCCATCATAAAAAGTGATGAGTGTGATCAATTGTGTTCATTTTTAAGTTTATGTCCATTGAAATATAATTTTCTCATAATCAATTAATAGATAGGTAATGTGTATTCCTATATTTAAGGAAGTGATAGTTGGAGAGAGTTAAGTGTATATCTGTGGTTTTGTAATGAAAATAATAACAATTACGATTTTCATATAGTGTAGGATATATTAGTCTTTATGTGGAGTTGGATGGAGGTATTTGGGATGGTTAAAAAAAGCATAATGGTTCTAGCATTACTCTTTATTGGTGTATTTTTATTTTTCTATTTTTTAAATTCTGGAGTAAGAGCAAAAAATGAATCCAGTAATAAACATGATATAGCTCAATTAAGAAAAGAAAAAGAATCCCAAAAAGAAATTAAACAGGAGAATGATAAAAAGAAAGTTGAAGAAAAGGCACAAGACAAAAAAGTTATATATTTAACTTTTGATGATGGGCCAAGTAAGTATACGCAAGAAGTATTAAACATTTTAAAGCAAGAGAATATAAAAGCGACATTTTTTGTAATTGGCCCACATGCGGAACAATTTCCAAGTTTGATAAAAAGTGAAAAACAATATGGACACTATGTGGGTCTGCATAGTATGACTCATGATTATAAAAAAATATACACTAAAGGAAATTTTTTATCTGAAATGAAACAAGTTCAACAAATTCTTCAACGTATTATACATGAGAATCCAATACTTTGTAGACCACCATATGGATCTAAACCAGGATTAACTCAGGATTTACGCAATCAAGTTGCTGAAGCTGGGCTGAAAATTTGGGATTGGACAATTGATTCTTTAGATTGGAAGTATAACAAAGTTCCATTAGAACAGTCTGTCCCTAAAATAGTTGAAAATGTTGTATCACAGGCAAATAAAGATAAAGAAATTATATTAATGCATGATATACATCCCCAATCTGTGAAGGCTTTACCAGAAATTATTAAGCAGTTAAAAGAGAAGGGATATATATTTAAAACGTATAGCGAAAGTGAGCATATGTCTTTAAATTTTTGGCATGACAATCGTTTATAAACTAATATGTCCATACATTTAATAAATGATTATAGCTTTAAAATATATTTTTACAAAGGGGCTACGTTATGAAAAAGTTAAAGGAGTTATGGAATCGTTCATTTACACAATGGATGGTAAAAACCGTTTATTATCTTGCAATTTTATTTGCATTACTATGGTTATATGGGTTTCATGATACAAATACAAATCCGTTTATTTACAATGAATTCTA
>NZ_NTVM01000032.1:0-14500 GCF_002558005.1 Bacillus sp. AFS012607 | reverse complement strand
TGATTCGCACCAACCATCAGTTCTCTGAGACAGTGATATAAGTCGCTACTAGTATTCCTTCAAAGCCGATATATAATTCGTTTAACTAAACTATGTTTTGTATTATAAAACTATATTAAAAAAATTGTCAACAAAAATTTTTTATCCCGTGTTAATGAGCAGTAAAATTCCTACCTCAAAATTCGGTGGGAGAATAATTGCCCGTAACCCCCGATTGGTGAAGGCTAATNNGGCTTCACTTTATTTCACTTCTAAATTAACAGTTAAATTAGAGGTATTGCCAGCTGCATCAGTTGCTACAATGTGAATAGTATTTTTTCCTTCTTGTAATTGAGTGCGATCGAAATAAATGTCATAGCTTTTCTCCCAAGGGTTCAGGAATGCCTGTTCCCATACACCATTTCCGTTAATTTCATATTGCATTCTCACTGGAATACCAGGTGCTATCCAACCAGATTCTGACATCCAATCTAGTAGAATATCATCAACTTTTCCTCTAATTACGAGATTTTCTTGGTCAATCTCGTGTGTTAACTTAGGTGCAGTTCGATCAAGAAATACAGCAGCTGTTTGCTTTGTTTCTCCGCCAGAATTTGAAGCAACTGCTTCAATTTGATATAGCCCGTCAGCTAAAGGAGTGCCATCTGCTTTTGTACCATTCCATTTGAAAGGTTTATACCCAGGAGTTGCATTTTTAGCTTGATGGATAATCCCTTGATAAGTTACACGTTCTTTCGTAACTAAATTTGCATGCAATGTGACATCATCCACAGGTGCAACTAAATAGTAGTTGATGAGATTATCATCTAGTACGTGGTCGCTATTTGGGCTAAAAGTAGAATTAATAATTTCAAGTCCATCAATACGTTTATAATCTTTAGGATCTATACTAAATGTGAATGGAATTCGAATTTCTTCTTTCGCCCCGTGTTCTTTTACATATACATTTCCAGTATACACACCTTGTGGTAGTGAGCTATCTACAGTGATAGTAAATGGTTTTTCGGTACTACTATTCGGTTGTATGCTAATCGATGAAGGGACAGAAGTTTTTACTTTTGTTTTTGTGTTTGCATCTAATAATTCCACCCGAGTTGAAAAACTTTTCTTTTTACTAGAAAGGTTTTGTAATGTAACATTTTGTGTTAGTTTTACTTTTCCGCTATTGGGCTTAATAAGACCAAAACTGACATTGTTAGGTTTTACTAATATATTTGTTTGAGCTGCTTTCGGAATGTTAATTAAACCAGATCCTTGTGCCATAACAGGGTATGTATTTTCATTGACATCATGTAATGTTTTTGCATTGTTAGCAAGTGCCGCTTTCAATTGTTCTGTCGTCCAATCAGGATGCATTTGACGCAAGAGGGCAACCGCTCCAGCTACTTGCGGAGCAGCCATACTTGTTCCGTTATGCGATTCATATCCGCCTCGCGGTACTGTACTAGTAATTTGTACTCCAGGTGCAACAACATCAGGCTTTATTAGCCAACTTCCTTGTGATGGTCCTCTTGAACTAAAGTTACCGATAAGTTCTGTGTGCTTTGGTTGTCCAATTTTTATATTTTTCTTTCGTTTTGTAATTAAAGTTTTTAATTCTTCCCCATTTGTATTTGATAATTGCATTACTGGGACAGCTAGATGTTCACGTGAAAAATATTCCGGCATCATATTAATTTCTTTTTCGCTAGAGATTAATAACACACCAAGTGCACCAGCTTGCTTCGCTTGTTCTGCTTTTACTAATGTACTAGAAGTACCTTGTAAAATAAGTGCGAATTTCCCTTTCACATCTTGTTTTGCATAATCACTTGGATTGCCATAACCAACATATACAAGAGGAGAATCATTGCCTATTGGAAAATCGGATTTTGATAATGGTAACCCTTGATATGTTTTGCTGGAACCAGTTACTTGGAATGTTGGAAACGGGATAGAAACCGTAGATGCTCCAACAGAAATGACACTACTTGCGTTACCGGGAGCATCAACAGACCAAGGTTTTGGTCCGTCATTTCCATTTGAAACGACAGCAGTAACACCAAGTTTCGCTGCTCGTTCTAACGTTAATGTTACAGGCTGATCAGGTACATTTAAATCCTGCCCAAGGGAGAGGTTTAACACATCCGCACCATCTTGAATTGCTCGCTCAATTCCTTGGATAATATCATCTGTTGTACCAGTTCCACCGTCATTCATTACACGATAGGCTAGAATAGAAACGTTTGGAGCAACGCCTTTAATTTTTCCATTACCTGCAATAATTCCAGCTACATGAGTACCATGTACGTTACCATCCATTGGATCGTTATCTTCATCAACCGTGTCATATCCACCGATATAATTTGCCTTTAAGTCAGGGTGTGTATAGTCTACGCCAGAATCGATAATGGCTACTTTCATGCCTTTTCCATCAAGCGGTTTGCCAGATGGATCTTTTAAATTCCACGCTTCAGGTGCACCAATTGTCAGTCCACCGATATTTGGTGCTTCTTCGTTAGTAGCAATTTTTGATGTTTCATGCAATTTATATGTTAAGTTCGGATAGACTGCTTTTACTTCAGGTAAAGAGGCAAGAGAGGTAATTTGATCTCCAGGAACTGAAATAGAGAATCCAGAAAATAACGTATTATACACTTCTTTAATTTTTGCACCAGGTGCTTTTTCTTTTATTTTCTTAGTCGTATCTTCTTGTGCTTTTTTTAGCTCAGCATGATAAGACTGCGCATTACTATTTTGTAAATCTGGAGCATGCTGAATATTAGTTTGAGCAGCGAGAGGTGCATGTTGTAATTCTACAATTACTGATATTTCTTTTGTTGTTTTCGTTTCAACATTTTGAGCGATTTTATGTTCTCCCCACTGTTCAATCGTTGTTTTTAATTGTGGACTAAATTGCTTCTCCTTTTGTAGTGATTCAGCATGAGCGCTTAAAGCTCCAAAACTAGAAAAGACAAGCGCCATGCTTAATAGTGTAGATGTAGTTTTTTTCATTGATACTCCCCCTAATAAAAGTGCTAATATTCAGAAATAAAATCTTACATTTAATTTGGAAATTATAAATATAAATGTTGGCTAAACTATACTTTCGACATAATTCATACCAATCCTCTATGGATTGAAAATTTCTTGGGAAATTTTTTCTGATTATGTCGAATCGATATTTTTCACATATTGTAGGGAGAAAGTGAGGAATGCTATGAGGGAAATGGAGTGATGGTATGAAAAGGCTAATGGTAAGTGGTAGTGTAGTGTTGTTTATGTTTTTATGTTCTATCACTATCACTATTACTAGTGCAGAAAATAATAGTGTGAAAGTTGCTTTTATTCGTCATCATAACCTTTGGATTAAAGTTGATGGGAAAGAAATACAGATTACAAAAGGAGAGTACATAACAGGGCCGAAGTGGTCATATGACGGGGAGTGGCTAGCATATGTAAAAGGGAAGAAACAAAGTATTCTTGAGTTATATCGGCTGAAAGATGGAAAAAAAGTTACGCCGTTTCACTCAGAAGCATCGAATTATCAATGGTCACCAACAGAAAATATAATTGCATTTATATTTACAGGTACATTAAATACATTTGATGTAGAAAAAAAGAATGCAGATTTTGAAAATGTATCGGCTGGNNTTATGCATGGTACCCCGATGGAAAGAACTTTCTTGTATCCTCTGAAGCGAACTTACTTCCAACAGGATGGACAGGGGCTCAGCTATATGAAGTGCAAAAAGATGCACATATGAATCCTCACAAAATGAAGCATTTGTATGCATTGCCAAATGAACATGATGATTTTCTAGCGCTAGTAGCAAGTGGCTTTAAGTGGTCACCAGATCAAAAGTGGATTTCATTTTTAGCAGTACCGACAGCTTCATGGTCAGCTGATAGTAATACGCTTTGCTTAGTTCGAGCAGATGGAAGTCGGTTTGAAAAAGTAGATCAAATGTTATTAAACGAACAATGGTTTCAATGGTCACCATCAAAAAATATATTAGCTTATATTGAAGGGAGCGGAAGAGTGGCATTAGAAAATAAACATTTAAAAGTAAAGGAATTGCCAGCACTTCAGCAGAACATATTTACGCCGAAAGGATATGTTGATTGGGATTTTGTATGGAAGAACGATAGAGTAATTATCGTTTCACGAGCAAAAGAGGCAGGAATAGAAACTCCACCAGAAAAAAGGCCACTACCATCTTTATATGAGGTCGATAGTACAAGTAATGCACAGCATCAAATCACAAAGAAAACGAACAAGCAAGGGGATTACCACCCGATCTTCATGAAGAAGAGTAATCAATTAATTTGGATACGTTCAGACCGTAAGAAAGCGGATGTATGGCTTGCTCATAAAGATGGGAAACAGGAAAAGAAGTGGATTGAAAATATAGATGTACCAGCGTGGTATTATGAGAAATGGAATTGGGGAAATGTTATCTCGGTGAAATAACAATAAAAAAACTGCCTAAAAAATCATTTTAGGCAGTTTTTTATTGTTATTTATGTGTTTTATTTGGCTTTTTTTTCGCTGGGTTTCCGTTCCCTTGTCGCTTTCTATTTTGTTCATCTTTTGCTTGTTTTTCATGTAGTGTATCTAAAAATTCATTCGAGTTACTCATGTTTATATCTCTCCTTTCATTTTGTCATGATTACTATAACCATTTAGGAGGATAATCATGAGTTAGAAATTAGGCACTTAATTTTCTTCGATAATGTAAGTAAAATATTCCATACATAACAAATAGCATGAGTAAAACTTGTATCTCTACATTTTCTTTTAAAAAAGCTGCGATAGGGTCTGGTAAGTACGGTGATTTATCGTTTGTGCTTAAACCTAACCATTTATTTAAGAGGCTAATGGTACAAAACATAAAAACACCGGACCAGCTTGCCGTAATTGCTTTTTGTTTAATTTTTGTTTCACGTTCATCATCTGCAATCCAAGGATTAGCAGTTTTATCACTACTAAAGAAGCCGTTTATATATCCCCATACAATCATTCCAATAAAGACAATTATCCATTTCATATATGTAATTCTCCTTTCGGTGTAAAAAGTATTTTACATGTAATATTGTAATATTTTACAAACCTTCGTGTCAAACCTTTTTTACATATCGGTTTTTATACAGCAGGAATAAAGAATGCAATAGGGAAGAAATATGTGTGAGGATTTTATAGTAAGAGGAGACTGAATATGAAAATCGTTTTTGTTCGGCATGGTGAAGGTGAACATACAACGGATTTACCAGAAAGTTTACAAGTGTTTGACCCACCATTGACGAGAGTAGGAAAGGCTCAAGCTAAGTTACTTCAACGTGATGTATCATTACAAGAAGCGGATATATTAATTGTTAGTCCTACACTTAGAACTTTACAAACGGCGACAATATGGAGTGCGAAAGTAGCTTGTCAAAAAATAGTCCATCCATATGTATCTCCACGTATTTTTCCTTATCGAGAAGGAGCGAAAACATTACCGTGCGATTATATAGTAGATCAGGGAATGATAACAAAGTTATTTCCGCATTTTTCGATAGAGAAAAGCTCAAATAATCAGTTATGGAAGGAAGGTATAAACACTATTTCAGAGAATAGTTTTCAGCAAATAGTAGATGAATTTCTTCTTTGGTGTTATGGACTGGGTGCTGAAAGAATTTGCATTGTATCTCACGATGGAACAATTACAGCATATAGACAATATTTACAGAAAGTCGTTTTAACTAGATCAGATTTTTTGAAAGAAACAGGTATATATGAAATGGATTTATCCCATAAAAGTCTGATTGATAAGGGCTGATTATAGGATGGGGTTGTATGTTGAATATTGCATTAGTAATTGGTTTTAATTCGGATTTAGAGGCGCAATTAATCCGAGCATCTCTTGAATATTTTGGTGCAAGGGTTGTGACATATTGGATTGGTAGACCGAAAGATTTTGTGGAAGTTCTTTCTGGAAAGAACTTATTTAACAATATTAATTATATTATTTTTTGCTTTCATGGTGAAGAAGGGAAGTTTGTCATGGAAGAGTTAGGCGAAGAAGTATATGAACAAGATGAACCGAGAGGGTATTTTGGTGCAGCAGAAATTTATAAATATGCAAAATTGCATAATACACATATTGTAAATAGCGGGTGCACGTTAGGGGACCAAAATCTTTTTTACATAGTGGTGCGAAATCATATATTGGATCGATTAATTATGTAGATGGAAATGCAGCACTTATGTTTACTATACGCTTATTTTATGGGGTATTAACCATGGGAAAACGTTAGAAGAAGCGTTTCAAGAATCGAGTTTAATTGATGAGGAGACACATACATTTCGATTCTATAATTAGTGTGAAACACGTTTATTCTATATTCGAATAAACGTGTTTCACATTTAACTCACAATTTTTTTACATTTTTTTCAATGAAAATGATTATCACCTGTGGTATGATATGTTCAAGTTTTTACAGGTAATAAAAGTTACTATATAAACGTTAGTTTTTAATGTTTCATACATATGTCATGAATTATTCATAATTAACGTTTGAAAAATAAGTAACTAATGTTATTATATTAACTGTAACTAACTTAATTACAACTTTAGGAGGAAGATATGGTTATTCAATTTTTAAGAGAAAACAAAGCAGTTTCTTTTGCATTAGCAGTAATTCGAGTATATCTTGGTTACACATGGTTAATGGCTGGAATCGGTAAACTACAAGGAAAAGGATTCGATGCAACAGGTTATTTGCAAGGCGCAATTGAAAAATCTAAAGGCGCACAACCGGCTGTTCAATCTTGGTGGGCATCATTCTTACAAGAGTTTGCAATTCCAAATGTAGATTTGTTTAATACGCTTGTAACATGGGGAGAAATTTTAGTCGGAATTGGTTTAATTGTAGGCTGTTTAACAAAAACAGCGGTCTTTTTTGGTCTTGTAATGAACTTTTCCTATATGTTTAGTGGGTCAATTGGTGTGAATCCTGAGATGGTTATCTTATCTATGTTTGTTCTTGTTGCCGGTATGAACGCTGGGAAATTTGGAATGGATGGCTTCGTTATCCCGAAAGTATTAGGATCAAAAACTCAAAAACGCCAAAAGCAAGCTGCTTAATATATGAAAATGGGTATCTCACAATGAGATACCCGTTTATGTTATTTTTCAATTTTGATCGGATTGTTCTTAAAGAAGTCTTGTACATACCCGACAAATTCTTGTGGTTCTTGGCGAAATGGTGCATGATAACCTTTTTCAATAATATGTAAAGTGCTATTTTTTAAGAATTGATGATACGTTTCTCCTTCTTTCCAAGAAACGCTACTATCATTTCTGCCCCATATAATTAAAGTTGGCTGTTTCATTTCATTCGCATTAATTTTAAGACGTCTAGGCCATAGTTTCATTTTGTTATAATGTTCTTCATCATTACGTTTGAATTTCACTTTGCTCTCATCATAATCTGTAATAGAAGAAACGGCATTTAAATCAGTCGACAATTGTGGTTTTGGTGAGCCTTGTTTATTAACGAATGTATGAGGGCCACCTGTAGCATCAGTTAAAATAAGGTGAGTAACTGCTTCAGGATATAAATATGTTAAATTTAGAGAAATTTCTCCCCCCATGGAATGCCCCAGTATTGCGAATGAATCATATCCTAGTTTTTTCATTAATTTATAATACAAATTTGCATGAGTTGGAAAAGAATAATAAAAATCCATTGGCTTAGATGAGCGCCCGAATCCCAAAGCATCTACAGAAATAATTGTATGATCTTTTGCTAAATCGGAGTAGATCTTTTGAAAACCATCTGATGACCCTCCAAAGCCATGAATCATAAGTAAAGGTGGTTTTTCATTACCAATCTTTTTAAAGTAAATGGTTTGACCATCTATTTCTACCATTTTTTCCTCGGTAGCTAGTTTCGCTGTAATTGTATTTTTAACTTGCTTTACTTGTTCTACTGGCTTTTCTGCTGCACTACATCCTACTAATAGTGTAAGAGTAAGACAACCTACCATAAAATAGCTAAATCGCTTCAATTAGGTGTCTCCTTTCTAACATAACGCTGTATCTATCATAGCAAATAGCATATTACGATTTCCAGGAAGTTGGCTACCATTTTTTATCATAAGAGGTGAAAGGAGCGTTTCTTGGAAATTTTCTGTTTGAAGAAATTGACGAAATGTAAATTGTGAGTGTGGGACATCAATTCGTACTATACCATTCCAACATTCACATATCTTTTTTAATAATTGAATAGAATCTTCTTCTTGCTTGGCGATAAGTGGATTGATACATAATATATTGCCCTTTCGTATGCATAATGAAAAAGCTTCTATACAGTTATTTCTTTCAATTTTAAAAGAGTGTACGGCCCTTGGTAATAGCAAAGAGTAAAGTAGAGAACGATTCATACCAGTTGCAATTTGATCGAGAGAAGTAAGAGATATAAGGTTTTCTTCTTGTACTTGTTGTAAGTGAGAAGGGTACGTCTTAATAGTTTGCTTTTCAAAACGATGAATCGTTGTTGCTGTTTGAAATCCGCATGATGTGTATAGAGGTTCGCCAGCTTTTGTCGCAATAAGTGCAATGGGTTGTTTTGGATGAATTTGTTCCAAGCAATGATTTAGCAACATGCGCCCGATTCCGCGTCCTTGAAAATTAGGGTGAACGATTAACATACCAATGGAAGTGAAGTTACTTGTAAAGGGAAATACTCCTCCAGTCGCAATGAGTTTGTTTTCATGAATGTAACCTACAAGTGTGCCGATAGAAAGATACATTTCGAATTGTTTTTTCATAAAAATTTCATCGTGTAACCATCCAACAGATTTGCAAAGATTAAGTAATTCAAAAATAAAAGATTCATTTAGCTTTACTATTTTCATAAAGGCTCACCGCATTTCTATTTATTTTCATAAACATAGAGTCAAAATGTAAAAAAAGAGATTTACGTTAAATGAAATCCAACTTGTTTATATTTAAATTGTAAAGGGCAGGATAGTTGATACGAAAAGACAAAGTTATACAAATTATAACTGATATTTACATAAGTTAACAAAAAATTTACATACAGCTAATTTTCTCTTAATAGTCTTCCATTAAATTTGATAGTGGGAAATGAATAACCTAATTAGGGGGACAAGACAGTGAAAAAGTTTGTGAAAAAAGCATGGCCATTTGCAGTTGTGGCATCATTAGTAGTTACTTCGGTAGCAACATGGAATTTTACTCGTTCTAGTGAGGTTAATGCAGATGAGAACGGAAGCAATGCAAAGATTAAAAATGTTATCGTATTAATTGGGGATGGTATGGGCCCTTCATATATGACGGCTCACCGGTATATGAAAGATAATCCAAAAACTTTTGAAATGGAATCTACAGAATTTGATAAGCATCTTGTAGGAACACAAAAAACATACCCAGAAGATGAACATGAAAATATTACAGACTCTGCATCAGCAGCAACAGCTATGTCAGCAGGGATTAAAACATATAATGCTGCAATTGCAGTTGATAATGATAAAGCNNTTGTTGCAACTTCTGAAATTACACATGCAACACCAGCTGCTTTCGGTGCGCATGACATTAGCCGTAAAAATATGGACGCAATTGCAAATGATTATTTTGATGAGAAAATTAAAGGGAAGCATAAAGTAGATGTTATGCTTGGCGGCGGCGTAAAGAACTTTGTTAGAAAAGATCGTAATCTTACAGAAGAGTTTAAGAAATCTGGTTATAGCTATGTAACGGATCGAGATCAATTGTTAAATGATAAAAATGATCAAATTCTTGGTTTATTTGCACCAGGTGGATTAGATAAAATGATTGACCGTAATGATAAAACACCTTCATTAGAAGAAATGACTAATGCAGCAATTGAGCGTTTGAACAAAAATAAAAATGGTTTCTTCTTAATGGTGGAAGGAAGTCAAATCGACTGGGCTGGACATGATAATGATATCGTTGGTGCAATGAGTGAAATGGAAGACTTCGAAAAAGCTTTCAAAGCAGCGATTGAGTTTGCGAAAAAAGATAAAAATACGTTAGTTGTTGCAACGGCAGACCACGCTACAGGTGGATTATCTTTAGGTGCCAATGGCGAGTATAACTTTAAAGTAGATCCAATTAAAGCTGCAAAACGCACACCAGACTTTATGGCAAATGAGATTGCAAAAGGTGCAAATGTAGAAGAAACATTAAAAAAATATATTGATTTACAATTAACTCCAGAAGAAATTCAAGCTGTAAATGATATAGCTCCGTCAAAAGATGTAACAAAGATTGATAATGCAATTGAAGATATTTTCAATAAACGCTCGGTTACAGGCTGGACAACAGGCGGGCATACAGGGGAAGATGTAAACGTGTATGCATTTGGTCCTGGTAAATACTTATTCTCTGGCGTTCAAGAGAATACAAATATAGCGAAACGTGTCTTTGATATTGTTGGCGGCGGCGATCCGAATAAAGGAAGACGATAATTAAGAGCGAAAGTGAGGCGAACTGCCTCACTTTTCTTTTTAGGAGTTGGGAATATGAAAAAATTATTTAGGGAATTAAGATTCCTTCTAGTATTTGTAGTATTACTAGTTGGATGTCAACAAGAAGAGAATAACGTAGAACAAAAATCTATTATTAAAAAAACTGAGGAAAAGGTACAAATAACAAAAGAAGAAGAGAGATCTATTCAAGATGTTATGAATACATTTGTGCGAACGACGAATGAAAAAAATCTTGCAGAACATATGGAGTTATTTTCAAAGAAGATGCCTAGTGCTGAAGACTTAAAAACACAAAAAGAAGCCGCATTTCAAAAGGGAAATAAGAAAATTGAATTGGAACATATAGATATGAAAGCTAGTAAAGTAGGGTATGTTATTGTTGAAACGAAAGNNAAATAACGTGAAACTTTCATAAGTGTGGGGGTCGTACTTCCCAAACTGGTAGAAAAAAGGTTCTCATTGGCGAGAACCTTCTTTTATAGTGGTAGCATAATTTGATTTGAGCATGCCTCAATATCATCAATATCTTGACGAATTGTGGCCATTTTATTATCAAGATCTTCAGCTTTCATTGCTGCATCATGTAGTTCATCTTTTAAATACTCCGGTATTTTCCCTTCATATTTATAATAAAGTTTGTGTTCTAAACTTGCCCAAAAGTCCATTGCCAGTGTACGTAACTGAATTTCTGCAAATACATCTTTTGTACCAGAATTTAGTGATAAAGGGTATTTAATAATCATGTGTAAACTTTTATATCCGTTTCGTTTTGGGTTAGCGATATAATCTTTTACTTCAATGACTTCCATATCTTCGCGTTTTTGAATGACTTCTTTCAAATGATAAATATCTTCTACGAAGCAACATGTAATACGAATACCAATAATATCTTGTAAATTTGTTTGAGCGTTTTCAACTGTTGGTAATAAGCTTTTGCGTTCTAGCTTTTTAATAATACTTTCAGGTTGTTTTAGTCTTGTTTTTATATGTTCAAACGGGTTGTAATCCTCTAGAAATTGAGCTTCCCGGTTCATAATTTCAAATTTAGTTTTTAACTCTTCTAAAGCAAATGTATATGGTAATACAAAAGCTTTCCAGTAGTTAACTGTTGATTGATTATATTCCATTTATATACACACCTTTTCCTATTTACAAGTGAGGTCGTTATTATACTAAATACCAAATCATATAAGCACAAGCAGCAAATGATGAAATCATAAAGCGATATTTAGTTTTCATACTTTCAACTCCTTTCGAGTAAGATTCTATATAAATAAACGTGATTGTTAATAAGTTCACTATGTACAATTTCTATAGTAATGGATTCGTGTGAATTTCGTATGAACTAATTGTTTCAGCTTTTTGTCTTTTTTGCTGTTAATCATAATTATTATTCGGATTTAAAGTGTTTTTATTTGATTTATCTATTCGTATAAATTAATGTATATTTAAATTTACAGTTATCGAGGAGGATATATGGTGAACTTTGAAGAATTAGCAATTGCTAGACGTTCTGCAATGAAATTTATACAAGGTATAGAAATCCCTGATGAGGATTTTAAAAAAATATTTGAGTTAACTAAGCTTTCTCCATCTTGCTATAATTTGCAGCACACACATTATGTTGTAATTCGTGATCAAGAGCGAAAAGAAAGATTAAAAGAATTAGCATTCGGTCAATATAAAGTATCGAGTGCATCAGCGGTAGTGCTCGTTTGTGGTGATAAGAGAGCATACCAAAATGTCGAAAATATTTACTTCGGTATGAAAGTTTTAAAAATGATTGATGAATGCGAATATGAAGATACCATTAGGCAAACGAAAGGTTTATATGAAGGAAAAGGAGAGCGTTTCATGGAGGATGAAGCGATTAGAAATGCTTCATTAAGCGCGATGACTTTTATGTACGCAGCTAAATATTATGGCTATGATACATGTCCAATGATTGGTTTCGATGAAAAAGCAGTACAAAGTGAATTAAATATGCCAGAGCATGTAATACCTGTTTTAATGATTACGATAGGGAAAAGTGATACGACTAAAGTTCGTCCAAGAGGATATCGAAAGCCAATTAGTGAGTTTGTTACATACGAATCGTTTTAATAAAATTTATTTAACTATAAAAACAAGGGGATTTTAAATGGAATCTTCTTGTTTTTGCAATTGACAAATAGAATGAAGTTTTATAATATATAAATCGTAATCATTACGTTTTAGTTTGCGATCTTTGAAAGAAAGGAGAATTACCTATGCGTGTAAATATTACATTAGCTTGTACGGAGTGCGGTGATCGTAATTATATTTCTAAAAAAAATAAACGAAACAATCCAGAACGTATCGAACTAAAAAAATATTGTCCACGATTAAAGCGAGTAACGTTACACCGTGAGACGAAGTAGAAGACTAGAGATATCTCTAGTCTTCTTTTGTTAATAAGTTTTGGTTTTCTTTGTTATAATTACCTTAAATTGTAACGAGGGAGAGGGCATGGTGAATCAAAAAGATAAAGAAAGAAAAGAGCACGTAGCTCATCTTATTGAAATTCCAGATGAATATAGGCTTGTTGTAGATGATCAAGAAGGGGTTGATGACCCGTATCATCTATTATGGTGGGGACATAAAGATGATGAGGAGAAACAGATACAAATTACATTAAATAGACATACTGGTAATTTAATTGAATTTAGGATAGATGATGGAAATTCTTTTTCGAGTGATAAGGGAGCAATAGAGGAGAATAAAGCAAGAGAGGTTGCAAATACATTCTTAAAAAAATATACAAAAGAAGGATATGAATTCTATACATATGTAACGGTTAAGGACGACAGGCGCGGTTGGAAAGAAGTAAATTATATGCAAGAAGTGAATAGCTATCCATTGCCGAATACTGGGTGTGTTGTGCAAGTGCACCCTTCAGGTAATGTTGTGCATTTTCATTACAATGGACAAAAAGCCATAGAGAAAAAGCCGTTATGGCCAAGTGAAATTGTTGGGGAGAATATCGTTTTAGAAAATTTGAAAGCTAGACAAGATATGAGACTTGTATTTGTAGATTTAACATACTCTTCATGTGAGTATGAAAACGGGGAAGAAGTAAAAGGGTACCATCTTGTATATGAACCAGAGCCTAGTCATGCGTTTATTGATGCAAGTACAGGTAAAGATTTATATGGGCCAGAACACTATAAATTACCTTCTACAGTACTTGTTGATAAACCGCTAAAGAGTAATCAAAAAAAAGATGTGTTTGATTTATTTGATTGGGACAAGGGGAAGTTTGTCAAAATAGATGAAAAAGTAGATGAGGATGAAGTCCGGATAAAATTTGTATTAAAAGAAGAATTACAAAAAGAAATAGAAGAGAAGGATTCATATTCAATGGATGAGTTTTATAAAAAACATTTTCCAATGTTGAAACATGATGAATTCGTAGTAATTACTCTAGATAAAGAAACAAATCAATTGCTTTCTTTTTTTATGTGGAAGGATGAGAAAAAAAGGAAAACAATCTTATCAAGAGAGCAATGTTTAAGCAAGGCACTTCAATTTTTAGAGCATATTATCCGAGATGCGACAAAGTATGTTCAACTTTGGGATAATTATGAGGAGGAAGAGGGGATAGAGAGGTTTTCCTTTTCAATCTATGTAAATGACATTCATGTAGAGCGGAAATATATTATGATCAACATCAATGCAGAAAATGGTGCTGTGATGCACTACTCTGGAGAGTGTGGCAACTTTATAAAAGAATTACTTACATATGAAACAACACCAAAAGTAACAGAAGAAAAAGCGTTAGAAATATACAGAGAGGCTATCCGAGTTAAATTAGAATGGTTTGTAGATCATGATGCAGAGGAAACGAAATACAAACTACTGTACAAACAAACGACAGATGAAAAACATAAAGAACCTTTTTATTGTAGTCGGGAAATTCGTTATATTGATGCTCAAACTGGGAGAAAGATTTGGAGTAAGTAAAATAAAAAGAGTTATTTT
>NZ_NTVM01000031.1:0-9147 GCF_002558005.1 Bacillus sp. AFS012607 | reverse complement strand
AAATTTAATTATTGGAGGAATGAAGATTGCTGTATCTGGGGTCACTATATCATTTCGGGAAAATTGTACGTTTAGACATATCTTAATTAGCTCAATGCTCACTATGCATCTTGTTTTGTTAAATATATTAAACCATCTCCCGATATTCGAAAGATGGTTCATTTTTATTTATTCACAATTCTGTTATAGGAATTAATAGTTAACACGTAGTAAACAAGATAGATCACACCATACGTTGTCATAGCGTAAATTAATGCAAGGACATTCTCCTTTATATTATCCATATCGTATCGTAAAAATATCGGCATTATTAGCATACTTGTATTTAAAAAACCAATAAATAACGGCAAAATAAAAATAAACGCGGTCTGTTTTACAATAGTAGCCCGGATTTCTTTTTTACTTACACCAATTCCCCGTAAAATTGTATACTGATCTTTATCTGAATGAGCTTCTGTTAACTGTTTGAAATAAATAACACTTCCGGTTGCTATTATTAGCATTACGGATAAAGAGCTCATTATGAATATTTTCATTCCTGTAGACTCTTTCAGTTTTGTATATCCTTTGTAAAATGTTCGCATCTGATTATCGTTTCCAACTAATCTGGTTAATGTCTCAGATGCTGCTTTTGTTGTTTTTGCATTTTTCACTTTATAAGTTTTATATTTGATTGGTCTAACTTGGTTACCAATAGTATTAAACATCTCATCGGTAACAACCATATATAATAGCTCAGGACCAGATGTTAAGCTTATGCTTTGCCTTTCTAACTTATTAAGCTTGAAAGTATAGTTGTTCCCAGATAATGTAATGTTCACTTGGTGATTCGCGAAATCAGATACTGGTTGTTGATGAATGTATTTTTTAAATGCTATAGCGTGCTCACCAGAAAGATTTGGTATATCTCCTAATTTTAGAATTTTGTTCATTTTATGAAATACACTCTCTGAAATCAAATTAACAGAAAGGTCATTTTTATCTTGGAATGGTGCTGAAGTATTCCCTTTTACTTGAATAATCGGGATATCCAGTTGCGCTGTAATCGGATGATTCTTATCTGTGGAAATCACTCTCTGAATTTGATTATCAGACTCTTCACCTGTAGAAAGATAGGTATAGCTAAAAGGATACATTTCATGAACAACTTTCTCAGTACTCACATACTCAGAAAAGGATGCTGACAGGTGTGGTATTGCAAAAGTAGTGAGCAATGCGATTACTGTAAGTATAAGGGCATTTCCTTTTACACGGTACAACAAGTGAGATGTTCCAATGATGTTAATCCCTTTATAGTAGTTCGGTTTATTTTTTTGTGCACGTTTTAGCAAATACACAGTTAAAGAACGAAATAATAAATACGTTCCAATAGCAACAAGAGGCATATAAAGCATTGCCATCTCGTTAAACATAAGCCTATAACTGATTGCAAGTAAAATGATCGAAACCACGGCAGAAATGATAGATGCTTTCGGTACTTTCTCCCCTTTTTTATCCGCCTGGAATAATTCAATTAATTTAAAGCGATAAATTAAAAGATACGATTGAAGAGATGTAAAAATTGTAATGACCGTAAATGTAATAGTGGTAGTCATAACTGCTTCCATAGGAATACTAAAACTTACATTGACCGGAGCACCTACAAGCTTAAGGAGCAACATGATAAATAATCTGGATAATAGGATGCCTAATATGAGCCCGCATATTAAAGTGATAGCTCCGATAATTACATTTTCAAAAAACAGCATTCTTGCGATATTTTTTTTTCTCACACCGAGTAGGGAGTACAGACCTACTTCTTTTTTACGTTTTTTCGTGAAGAATGCATTAGAATAGCCAATGAAAACTGCTACAACTCCTATTAAAACGAAAGAGGTTTGTGACATTGTATCTTCTATATTATTAACAGCGTTTTTAATCTCTGGTGTATACAATAGTGAGTTGAAAGTGTAACAAATTATAACGCTCACGACCATGGAGAAAAAGTAGAGAAGGTAGTTATTTAAATTCCCTTTAATATTTTTTTTCGCTAAACTAAATAACGTCATTTGTACCACCTCCAAGAATAGACAATACATCTAATATCTTCTTGAAAAATTCTGTGCGGGAAGAATAACCCTTTACGAGTTCGGTAAACAGCGTGCCATCTTTAATAAAGAGCACACGTTTACAATAGCTAGCTGCAAATGCATCATGTGTTACCATGAGGATGGTTGCTTTATCTTCCTGACTCAAGTCTTGCAAGCTCTCCAATAAGTCTGTTGCAGATTTTGAATCTAGTGCGCCAGTCGGCTCGTCCGCTAATATCAAGCTTGGTTTTGATACCATCGCGCGTGAAGCAGCTGTACGCTGTTTCTGTCCACCTGAAATTTGATATGGGTACTTATCTAAGATAGAACGAATACCAAAACGCTTCGAAATTTCGTTGACTCTGTTCTCTATTTCCTGAACATTCATTTTTGCTAATGCGAGTGGTAGCAAAATATTATCCTTCACTGTTAACGTATCTAACAAATTGTAATCTTGAAAAATGAAACCGAGTTTATCACGACGGAATGTGGATAGTTGTTCTTCTTTCATATTTAGGATGCTTGTCCCGTCAATCAAGATCTCACCGAACGTCGGCTGATCTATGGTCGCCAAAATATTCAAAAGTGTGGACTTCCCGGCACCGGAAGGTCCCATAATTCCAACAAATTCACCTTCGCGAACAGTTAGGTCAATATCATGTAATGCAGTAAATATATTTCCTTTTGTCCCATACATTTTTTTAATTTGTTTTGCATCTACTATTGTTTTCATATATATAATTCCTCCATTAAAGAAGTTATTTTCTTCTTACAGGTTATATTCTATATGATGTAACCCTTCAATAACCTTACAGTTTCTTAGGCTAACCTTACAGTTTTGTCACCTTAAAATAAATGTCCCTTCTTTCTTTATTTTGTCCACTATAATGTGATATAGACGATTATGCCATTGTAATTTGGAATAGTCGTATGAGCACATAAGATATAACACAAAATACCTATAATACGAGCTTTTGGAGGAATCACGATGAAAATTATGATTATAGAAGACGAAAGAACCATTAGAGAGATGATGGCAGAAACGATAGAAAAGTGGGGATTTGATACCGTAAAAGTAGAGGATTTTGACCAAGTATTATCGATATTTTTAAAAGAAAATCCTCATCTTGTGTTAATGGATATTAATCTGCCATCATTTGATGGATTTTACTGGTGTAATAAAATTAGGGAATCCTCAAAAACTCCGATTATTTTTCTTTCATCTCGTAACACACCGATGGATATGATTATGGCGATGAATATGGGTGGGGATGATTTCGTTAACAAACCGTTTCACACAGATGTTTTGATGGCAAAAATTAATGCCCTCCTGCGCAGGACGTACACGTATATAGAAGACATAGAGTTAAATATCCTAGAGTATGATGGAATTGTACTTGACCTTAACAGTTACAATGTGTCTTATATGAATGAAACGATTGCGCTATCTAAAAATGAATTTATTATTTTTAACCTCCTCATGCAAAATAAAGGGACAGTCGTAAGCCGGACAAAAATAATGCGCAGCCTTTGGGCTGATGAAAGATTCGTGGACGAAAATACTTTAGCGGTTAATATTGCACGTATACGCAAAAAAATCACTGAACTCGGTAAGGAAGACTTCATTACCACTAAGAAAGGATACGGGTATATCATTGTATGAGTTTTTTTCAATATGTAAAAGATAAACGATTCTTTTTCACACTGTACTTCATCTTGATGCTTTTTGTGTCATTAATTATGGTTGTAAACGATAGCAGGAATCTTGTTATTCGAAACCTATTATATACTCATGTTATTGGTCTCCTATTTATAAGTCTGTATATTACTATCGGATATTATTACCGAAGGTCTTTTTATATGGAAATAAATAATCTAATAAAAAATGAGCAAAAAGATTTCTCTGTAGAAATGCTGAAACCACAAAATTATGATCAAGCTTTATATCTCAAGATGATAAAAAAAATGAATGACAATCATGCTAAGCAGCTTAATAAGTTGTTTGAAGAGAAGGTGGACTATCAAGATTTTATTATGTCATGGATTCATGAGATAAAGCTCCCGATCGCGGCAAGCAGTCTACTTATTGAGAACAGTACGGGAAAAACAGTAGACTTTCTTGCAGATAAGTTTGAAGATGAGCTAAACAAAATTGACAATTATGTAGAGCAGGCTCTTTATTATTCACGAATCGATTCATTTTCTAAAGACTATTTCATTACAGATGTGCAGTTAAATCAAATCGTTAAACAAAGTGTAAAGAAATATGCAAAAATCTTCATTACGAAACGGATTCACTTTCATATGGAAGAAGCACAGCAGTTCGTCCAAAGCGATAGTAAATGGCTTGCATTTATCATAGACCAGATTACAGCCAATGCTTTGAAGTATGTAAATGAAGGCGGGAAAATTTCTGTCCGCTGTGAAGAAGATAGTAGAGAAAAACGATTGCTGATTCAAGATACAGGCATTGGAATCAAGGAAGAAGATATACACCGCGTATTTGAGAGAGGGTTTACCGGTTCGAACGGAAGAATCCATACAAAATCTACGGGAATGGGCCTGCATCTTGCGCAGCAAATGGCTTTAAAATTAGGGCATGATATTTCTATTCAATCTCAAGAAGGAATATATACAAGGGTTATCATCCATTTTACAAAAACAAGAAATTATCATCGATTCCTGTGAAGCGTAGACCGGAAATACCTTTAGACTACTTTTAAAAAAATATTAAAGTATTCCTATAGTAACTTAGCCTCGATTGAAAAGTATTTTTAATGAAATTTACATTAAAGATTTTTTATAAGTGGTGGTCCATTTCTTAAAAAGTTCATATTCCATATGTATAGAGATTTAGCCCGTATTTTGCATGACAGCTAAATCTCTTTTTCGTGTACAGAAAATTGTATATTTCTGGACATAATAATATTGAACAAAAAATCATAGGATTTCTCCTTTTTTCGTGTTCAAAAACCTTGTAAACTTATATATGTTCAGATAAATATAAAGAATTAAGTTATTGAACAGCGGGAGATAAAAAAGCCATAAAATAAATAACCAATTCCTTGGCGTACAAAGAATTGGTTGATTTCTGTCTAAATTATGTCTAAACGTACAATTTTCCCGAAATGGTATGGTGAACCCTATCTGAGTGGAAAGCGTTGAAAAAAGAGACAAAGTTAAAGCTATTGCGTTATGCGATGTTAGAAAGCAAGTATAAGTATGCAAAATAAAAGCTCTTCATTTGCAAAAGCAAACAAAGAGCAAAAGTCTGAGTTACCATCTGGGAAAGAAATTGGCAGGTTTCTTTCCTCTATATTTTAACATATTAAAAGCTTTAGAGAAAAGGGGCATATAGAATGAGAGAAGGTCGTATTTCCTTTTAGCAAGGGGTTAAAGAATTTCTTATTATGAGGGTCTGTTTTTGGTTCGTTATGTTTCTCATGTATGGTGAAAGCCTGTTACAATAGAATGGAGTCGAAAGTCTAAATACCCTTAGGTAGCGCTCATAGGTGTAAGATCTATGGGGGCTTTTTTAATAAGGAAATATAAAATTTCACGTACCGTAATGTTTAATAAAAAATAAAATACTTAAACAATAGTCTACATTTAATTTTTTTTCCTAAATAATCCGCTTAATGGATACTGCATTGTTTGGGATGTTGCAGAATCCTAATAATAAGGATTCTTTTTTATTATATTTAAGCAAAAGAGAACTCTTAAATTAAAATTAGAATAGTAGAAGGCCTTCGAACGAGTGCTTTATCTATTTTTGAATAAAACACTGATTTGAATTATGTTTCTCAATAAACAAGATATGTAAATGGGATAAAATAAACTTTATGAGATATATTTAGGGGTCACCACGCTATTTTGAGGATTTTTACGTTTAGACACAAGTTGACCTTTACCATGTATGTTAAGAGCTATATTATCCAAAAAACCATATTTATGTGTTGAAAGGAGTATCAAAGCTGGAAATTATAATCTACGCTACTTTAAAAAAATGTTTTAGTAATGATTTTTGTTAATATAACTAGGAGGGGTAATATGAAATTAATATCAAAAATAGTAATGACCGCGTTAATAGTATTGAGTACATTTGCATTCAACTTAGGTGGACAATTTGATAAGGGTTTTCTTTCTACCTCAAAAGCATATGGGGATGTAATCAAGGCACTTCCACAAAATGCGTCAAATATAGAGTTAGATTATGCTCCTGTGTATGACTACGACACAGACGGGTGTTATGCGACTGCAGCAATTTCTCCAGATGGCACGACTAACCCTGGCCTAAGTTTGAGCGGTTCCCCGGAAAGTGTCTGTAGAGATCTTAACCGACTGGAAAATTCAAACACTTATTCTCGGGCCAAATTAAATAATGGCTGGACTGCAATTATGTACGCGAGTTATTTTGAGAAAGATCAAGCATCTTTGGGCCCTGGTTCGGCTGGACATCGACATGACTGGGAACACACAATAGTTTGGGTTAAAGATGGTCAGGTTCAATATGTAACTTATTCAGCACATGGTAATTGGTACACTAAACCTCGCTCAGACGTTAGATTCAGTGGAAACCACCCGAAAATTGTATACCATAAGGACGGCGGCTCAACACATGCTTTTCGCCTGGCTAATAGCAATGACGAGCCGCCAGAAAACTATTATCACCAGTGGCTCCAACTACCAATGGTTGGTTGGAATGGCTATCCAAGCCCAAATATTCGTGAAAAACTAATGACTACGAACTTTGGAGATGCAACACTTGAGATCAAAGATGGAAGATTTGAAAAAGCCCTTGCTAACGCAAAGCCACCCATTAACTTTGACCCTTATGCACCGGAACTGGAAGATGGTGGTACTTATCAAATAGTTTCTATTTTAAATAATAGTAGTGTCGTTGACTTAAATCAAGCAGATGGAAATGTTCAATTGTGGCAAAATGGCAACGCTAATAATCAAAAATGGAAGCTAGTATATGATTCAAATAAATCAGCATACCAAATTAAAAATATAGCAAATCAAAATTTAGTATTAGCTTGGAATGATCTTAATGGTTCTAATAATGTAGTTGCTACATCTAATCAAAATAAGGAAGAGCAATATTGGATACCAACAGAAGCAGGAAATGGATATTATTATGTAAGGAATAAGAAGGATCAAAACAAAGTGTTAGATGTAAGTGGTTATGGTACTGCAAATGGAACAAATGTTACAGTATATAATTTCCATGGTGGTAATAATCAAACATTCCAATTGTCTAATGTAACAGGGTCTTTAACAAGAGAAGTGGAGTCACTCTATAAGGCACAGCCTGGTCAAACCAGTAGATCAAGTAATAATTTTTCACTTGAACATCTCGCGGCAGGTGCCAAAGTACGAGTTGTTTTAGAAGGAGCAGGTGCTACCTCTTTGTCATTTAAAATCGCAAGAGATAAATCAGGTACAGACCCTGTAATTTGGTCAAATGTTAGAGATGGTTCTATTCTAACGATCCCTTCAGGAGATGATAGAAAGAATTTGTATATCGCAGGTCCTCCTAGCGGATATACTTCTAACGGTACATTTAAAGTGAAATTCTACGCTCTTCCAAACTAAAAAATATTATAACGTTTCTATTCCTTTTATATTAATCTAATCAGAAAATGAGTATGCATACTTCAAAAAATTTATTTCGGCGTGCTCGATTGGATTAACTATATTAATAGGAAATATAGTGTTCTGTTGCAAAGTTTTTTTAATAAAGCGTATAAAATGGGATCGAAAGTCTAAATACCCTTAGGTAGCTCTCATAGGTGTAAGATCTATGGGGGCTTTTTTAACAAGAGAGATATATAATTTCACGTACCGTAATGTTTAATAAAAACCAAACACATAATGTATAGTCTACATTTAATTTCATACCTAATTCGCCCGCTTAATGGATTCGATCTCGTCTGTCTTGGATATTATTTCATGTGAAATGGAGATATTATTTTTATTTTGGATAGATTTCTTGCGAAATATGTATCTAGAGCCGTATTTAAATTTAAATGTGATACGATAGTTGTATATATGCATTTAGATGGTAAAAGGGGATGAGTGTTGATGAAAAACCATATAAAAGTAAATGGAAAACTCCTTCAGACAAATAAAAAGTGGTCACATCTCCGGCAAAAACAAAAAGATTATATTTCTAATTGGTTACGTAGGGAATACATACAATTTGTAAGAACACATCATCGAAAACCTAAAAAATACGAGCATGATGAGATTCTTCATGAAGTGATGAATCAAATACAGGAACGTGAAATTTGGATTCCATATAGTGAAGTGAAAAAATACTATGTAAGCAAAATAGGAAAATGGTTTAGAAAAATAGAAGGTGAATGGGAAATACAAATAGACAACAATGAGATGCAGCAAGCATTAAAAGAAAAATAGATACAAATAGGGGGCTTATTTCATGTATAACTTACAAGAGGATATGTATGAACAATTGAAAGAGAAAAAAGGGGAAGTTACTGTATTTTTAAAGAATGGCGTTCCAGTACGTGGGCAGATCCTTGCAACGGATAAATTTACCGTTCTTATGATCGTTCATGGTAAGCAACAACTAGTCTACAAGCAAGCTATTTCTACAATTCTTAAGTAATTCTTTTTCCTTTTTTCGAGGGAAGAGGAAAAAACACAAAAAAATAGAAGATTGAGATCAATCGTCTTTAAAAAAGGAACATATGACAGATTACTACTCCAACTCTTAATCAATTATAAATAAGAGTATAGAAATATTCAATTCGTTCCGAATTTTCTCAATATATTTGTCTTATTTTCAAATTATAATATAAGTAATTCTTTTTATTATTATATATTTGTTCTTTCCTGTTGCAGAATCCTATTATTAGGGTTCTTTTTTTGTATCGAAAATCTACAAATTGTGAATTTAAAATATAGTTTGATAAATTAAAACAAAGTCTGATCATTCATAAAA
This sequence comes from Bacillus sp. AFS012607, assembly GCF_002558005.1. Classification (NCBI taxonomy): domain Bacteria; kingdom Bacillati; phylum Bacillota; class Bacilli; order Caryophanales; family Bacillaceae; genus Bacillus; species Bacillus sp. AFS012607. The sequence continues at coordinate 108 of NZ_NTVM01000031.1, read as the reverse complement.
AAGATTGATAATTATTAATAAAGTTTGATAAGAATTCCCTTGAAAGATGGAGTGAAATTGAATATTCATTCCATTTTTTTATTGTTCATTATATCACTTTATGATATA
>NZ_NTVM01000030.1:0-24583 GCF_002558005.1 Bacillus sp. AFS012607 | reverse complement strand
GGAAGCTTGAATTTTGCAATACCGTTTTCATCCGTTTTTCCTTTTGCAACTTCTTTTCCTTGCTCGTTAAAGATAGTAAATTCAGCGTTCGGAAGCTTATTGTTGCCATCTGCAATATCTACCTTGCTAATCTCTAATTCTCCTATGATGTGCTTATTTTTCGCTGTTAGCATGATTGTCTTTCCTTGTTCCGAGATACTAAAAGGAATAGATTCTTTCGTTAAAACATAGCCAGTTGGTGCTTGCTTCTCAATAAATGAGTATGCTCCAAATGGTAGGTCTTTCACTTCAATCAAACCGTTTTTATCACTTTTGTGTTCACTTATTTTCTTCCCTTTACTATCTTGAAGAACGAACACTGCACCTTCTAATTTTTTATCTGGATTCTCTCCATCTACTTTTAAAAGTTGCACGTTTCCTTTTACTTCTTTATTTTCAACAGTAAACGTCAACGTTTTCCCTTGTTCTTTAATCTCGAATGGATATTTAGTTTGATTAAGAAGGTATCCTTCTACCCCTCTTGTCTCAACAAAATAATACTTTCCATACGGAAGATCCTTCACTTGTGCAATCCCTTGCTCGTTTGTAATTGTTTTTGTGACTTCTTTTCCCTCTGCTGTATACACTGTGAACTCAACTTTTGGAAGAGTTTTTCCGTTATCACTTACTTTCTTAATCTCAATGTTTCCTTTTACTTTTACGTTTTGTACTGTAATCGTAGCAACCTCACCTGTTTTAACTTCAATTTGTTGTGGCTGCCCATTCAGTACATAACCAGTAGGTGATTTTACCTCTTTAAGAGTATAAGTTCCAATTTCTAAACCAGAAAGGCTTGCTGATCCTTGCTCATTCGTAGTCATAGTGCTTACTTTTTGATTTGCACTATTCATGACTTCAAATACTGCACCTTGTAGCAATTCTTTTTGTTCTCCTACTTTTACAACTTTCAATCCACCAAGAGATTTCCAGTTTACTTGTAGATCGGCACTCACTTTTTCCTCATTTTTTTCTAAAAGGACTGTTGCATCTTGGACTTTATCAGTTCCTTGATAAGCGACTGCCTGCAAATTAGAAAGATTAGATGCTACTTTTAAGGAAAAGTTACCTGTTTGAGAGGATTTCGGTATTAGAATACGGAATTGTTCTCCTAAATTGAATTGTTGTTTCGCTTCACCTTTTGTAGAAACAACTTTCGTTCCATTCGGTGCATTAGCTAATTGAACTGTAAATACACCGTTCTTAGCGTTACTTTCAATTTTATACACTGTCGTTTCAAAGTACTCACCGTTTAACTTTGCTTCTTGATTGTCTGTTGGTGTTACATTCATGTACAGTTCTTGTGTTTCCTGGCTTGCATTTGCACCACCAATAATAGCTTTTACAGCTTTCGCAACATTTCCATTACGATGCTGAACTTCATTGATGTCAATTTGACCCAACGCTGTCCAAACACTAAGCTGTGTCGCATAATGCGCTTCTTTCCAGTCTGAAACACCTAATTCTTCTGGACTCTTTTGTGGATATCCATTTAGAAGAACCCGATACACAATATCATCTGTACGCCCCATTTCCGGAAGATCATTACCGTTTGGACTTAATTTTCCATACGTTAAGCAATACGCAATTTGCCCATTCGTATTCTTCAACAACTCTGTCCGTAGGTTTTTCCCATACATGGGACTAAAACTCCAATCCATTTCGTACTTCTCACGATTTATAACTTCAGCACTTGCCTTAGTAAGTGGAAATACAAAACTTAAGACAATTAGAAGCATACTCATAGCAATGAGTAACGTTTGATACGATCGTTTCAACATACTAACAGCTCCCTCAAATGATATGCAGTTTTCAAAGATCAGTTTTTAATCATTAATTCTATTTGAATTACTAGTTATTTTTACTATAATTAAACTTATATGGTTACTTTGGAACTTTATTTAGTAACTTTAACTTTTTTATTTATTCTCGAACTCGATAATAAGTTGGTATAAAAAAGTATTCGACCGGTTTATTAAAAAACTCAGCAATTTTTTCTGCCCTTTCGGAATTAACACTTGTTTTTCCTTTCTCGATCGCATGAAGAACTTGAGGTTTAATGTTAACTTTTTGACCGAGTTGTGTTAAAGAGTAATCTTTTGATTTCCGTTCAATTAATAGCATAAGTATTAAATACCTCCTCTCGATTAGTATAAATTAAGTATACATCACTTTTAAAGTGAAAAACAAGTAAAATTTACTAAAAAATAAAATATTTTAGTTTTATTTACTTAAATATATACAAAATAATATGTATCATATACTCATTTTAGTATTTTTAACACATTCAGAATTTGAATTTATATGAAAGGACTAAAAATATGAATATTTTTAGCGAGCGTTTACGAAAATTACGCCAAGAACGTAGTTGGTCAATGAAGGAGTTAGGGGAAAAATTAAGTGAAGTTGTAGGATCTTCTTTTAGTTCTGCATCTGTATCCAATTGGGAAAAGAAAGGTTCAGAGCCACCATACAACATTTTGGCTGCAATAGCACAAATTTTTGATGTTAGCGCTGACTATTTAATAGGAATAAGTGACACACCTACTCTAAATAATGAAATAGCTACAGAAAAAATTGAGCATAAACAAGACATAATTAATAATGTAGAATTATATTTGACAATAAGTGAACATGAAAAGAAACAAGACATATATACAAAAGTAAAAGAGCTACATCAAGAAATTCTTTTGTTGCCTGATAAAAAACAAGAACAGTTAGAAAAAGAACTGACTGAATACCTTAAGTTTTTTGGATATAAGTACGATCAGCTACATGTAGATTTCGTTAATTTCACGAATTACCTTCAACATGAACTACAAAAAAAGGTCTCTAAAAATTAGAGACCTTTTTGAAGATTACACGCCATAATTTAATTCAATTAATCTATAAACAAACTGTTTAAGTAAAAAATACTAATTATTAGATTGATATTCTATCTTAATAGTTATAAAATTAATGCATAAATAAATTTATCGGTTAAATTATTACAAATAAAAAAACCCTACCACAAGCCATTTTTAATTGATCTTTCAGTTTGGCCGCTGAATCAATTAAAAATCCTAAGAGAGTAGGGGTTTTATCCATATCAAAATATATATTATCTAGAACCATTATAGCACCTAATATATATAATGTGAATAAAAACCTCTACTTTTCCAGCATTTTTCTGTTTCTTTGTGGTGGAAAAAAATAGGAGGTTTTTTCTGTGTTATTAAACAACTTTTTGCTTAGTCGAGCAAAAGCTGAATTAAGTCCTCGAATTAAACATTTACCCAAAACACCGGGAACTATTAATCAATCAATCAAGAAAGTTACTTCTTATATTGATAATATTGTCCATGATGAATATGAAGGTGTTACCACAAAAGATTACCTTACCAAAAGACAATTTGAAGCCTTTGAGACTATCTTATCTTATTTGGTACAAGAAGGTTATGCCCAAGTAAGGCAAGAACACATTTGTAAAAAATCAGGAATTTCTAAACCCATTATTAATTACGTGTTGAATTGGCTGCAAGATTTAGGAGTATGCCAACAAATAAAGGTAAGACGGCACGGAAAGATTGCTCCTTCCGTTTACATCTTGACTATACATAACAATTATTTAAAAATTATTGAATACTTCAAGGTAAAATGGGCTTTAGCTATTGATATATGCTCTACTTTTACAGAGTTTTTAAAGAAAAAAACTTTTAAAGAAAAAAGTAAATCTGAAGAGGAAAGTCAAATACCTGTTTCCTCTGGATTAGATATTTTGGATATTAAAACAGAGCGAGAAGAAGACTTAGAAACTTACTTAAGTGAAGATCAAAAAAAGGCTTACCACTATATGATGAGTCAACGTGTAACAAATTTAACTGAAAAAGATGCTTATGTAATTGCTTTAAGATTGCCACCAGATTTAAATAATTTAGAAACGTCTGGTGAGTGGGCTTTTGAAGAATCTGTTAAATGGTTCAGAGATAACAAAGCTGATTATAGCGCTCCTGCTCATTTTATGAAAATGTTTAGTGACAAATTAAAGTTTTATCAAAAACAAAGAACAATTGAATCTCAAAAACGTCTTGCAAAAATGGGGATAGAAAAAAAGAATAATAGTAAAATCCCATTTGATTTATTCAAAAAAATGCTTATTCCAAACCTGTAAACCTCATTTTTTAAAAAATAATTATCAATTAGCCTTGCTTGAAAAAATCACACATAGCAAGGCTATTCGTCATGTCATTATTTATCCTCCACTCTCTTCAAGCTCCTTCAGATACTTAAAGAAAAAAATATCCATATTTTTCATCGAAAACTTTCATTTTCTGTTTTAAATTCTAGTAAAGAAATCTTCCCTTTTAAAAATGAACATCCCAAAATTTACCCACATTTTAACTTAGAAATTTACTAAGATAGAATTCTATATCGCTTGTAAGAGTAAGAGTCAAAGGCTTTATTTTATTTCTAATGTTTTTATTGGTTTTATTTTTTAAAAACAAGATTTAATAAATAAGATGTTCTAATAAAAATTTGTAATTATTTAGCGAAGCTTATCAAACTTATAAAATACAAAGGGAAGATTGTAAGTAGCTTACAATCTTCCCTAAATTTCTATACCACACTTTGAATCACAATTACTTTTTAAATAGTTTAGTAAACCAGGATTTTTCCTGTTGACTAGATGCTATTAATTTTTTGGTTTCTTGCACCTCTTGAATTAGTTCTAATAATTGTTGATCTTTACTACTTATTGTAGAATCAAAAATCTTTTGTTGTTCCTCAATTTTGGAGAGAAGTATTTTATTAGTTGCCTCAACTTCTTTCATATGTTGAATGAGCTGTAGATTTAGCGCTTCTTGATTTTGAAGATGTACTGCAACTTCTTTCATATTCTCGTACATTATTTGAAGAATGGGTTTATCCATAAGTTCATCCTGTGTAGCTTCTTCATCAACCACAATATAGTTTACAGTTCCCTTTAATACGTTCTCAATTACATCAGGAGGTTCTTGGGCATCCTTCATATTGGCTATTAGCTTAAAAAGCTCTAGAGATTCCCTTTGGTATCTTAGGGTTCTTCCCTTTGTTCCTGGTACTGTTGCTAAGTATGGTTTGAATTGATCTCTCCAAGCTTGAATGGTTGTACGGGGTTTTTGAAGTATCCGTGCAATATCAGCAAGAGAATAAGTTTTTTTATACGTACTGTCCTGGCTGCCATGCCACGATTCCTCTGTGTGATCTTCCCTAGTCGTCATTCGTCGTCACCACCTCGTTTTATGTCTTTAATACGTTATTTCAAGTTGGCGTTTTATCGTTAATGGTTAAAATCAATGTTCGTCATGTTGTTGAATGTTCGTTATTCGTTTAATTCGATTATTAATAAGTGTTTTCCTTTCATAAAAAGTTTCTAAAAATAAGTACGACTTAAGTCATACTTATTTTTAGAAAACAGTTGTTTTTTTGGTTAAATGTGCTAAAATAAGATTATAAGTGATACTTAAGTCGTACTTAGATACGAAAGGGAGGAATTTTTAATGAAAATTGGAAGAAAAGTAGCCGATTTCGGAAACAGTTTTAATAATTTCACAGTGGATGGCTATTACTTTGAATTGGCAACGAATGTAGTAAAAGTTTCTAAGAAAAAAGCGGAAGATTTACTTGTTGAACGTATTTTAAATCCAGAGGATTTGTTAAATAGTTTATTAATTTCAACTGAAATTGACGGAGAAGAATCTTATTATGTGTTGGGACGATTAGCTGAAGATAATCAATTAGCAAATTCTCATGTAAATAAAATGCACGATAAAATTAAAAGCCCAATTCCTTATATAAGCTTTTTAGGAGCAATTGCATATTATCACGCACTGAACGCTGATAAAGACGATAATGAAGTTGAAATCGAATATATGAGCATGATGTTACCAATATGGTTGTTAAAACGTGAAGAGAAATTTAGCATTGCTCACAAGATGATGGAGCAAAGATTTATAGGTGAACATAAGGTTAAAATTTTAACACCAGGTATGGAAAGAGAGTTAACTATTACTGTTAACACAGCAAAATGCCGAAATGAATCAGAAATTGCTAGACATTCATTGAAATACAAAATGGTAGCAAAAGATAAAAATTCAGATGTAATCAGTATTGAGAAACGTTTGGAAGCTGAAAAATTTGATGATTTCGAAGTTGTACTTACTGATATTGGTGGAGGATCAACGGATGCTGTACGTTTAGGAAAAGGGCTTACTACACCTAAACACAGAGATTCATTCCAAGTAATCGATATTGAACCATTTTTAGGGTATATTGACCGATTTAGAAAAGAGAAAGTACTTCAATATTTTAAAGACTTAAGAACACTAGAAACATTTATTGTTAAGAATTATAAGGATCAAGAGTACGTGCTAACGGATGAAAATACAGGTCAAGAGCATGATTTTACTTCTGAAATTGTAGAAGCACTACAAGAATATGCAAAAATTTTAGTTGCTAAAGTACTAGATGTGTTTATTCCTTCAAGTACAAATACAGTTTTAAAATTCATCTATATTGGTGGGGAAGCGCCAGTTTTAGAACCATATATTAGATTGGCGTTATTAGATCATATGAATGAAACGGCTGCAAAGAATAATCATTTCTTCTTAAGTGATATTATCAAGCGTGATGAAAAAGAAATATTCGCCCCAACATCCAGAACAATTAACTTAGCTGCTTTAGAGTTGAAAGCAATTGATGAAACAAAAGAACAGTTAGCTTAGAATAAAAGGACGTGCTAATATATGGCTAAAAGGAGAAAAATGGCATTAGGTGCTGAAAACATGCCCGATGACGTATATGAAATCCTTAATGAAAAGTCTAGTAGTAGGCAATTAACAAGCTATGTTGTCGATTTAGTACAAAATGAGCAACGGTATGAGCAACTAATGCAAAAATTAGAAAGTGTAGAAAAGAGATTAAATCTTTTAAACACAGTTGAAAATAAATTAGATCAGTTACTTTCCAATGGGTTTGTTACTATACAAAAACAAACAGATTTTAAAGGTGAAGAACCAGATCTTAAAGAAGGTAAAATTATAAATGCTACAGAGGTAATTGGTGGTATTGCTAAAGAAGATAGTGAAGAAGCGGATTTTTAAAATTCAAAAAGCAAAAGACAACAATGCATACTAACAGGGTGGAGTGCTTATTTTCTATAAAGGCACTCCATTTCTTTATACTTTAAGGAAATATGCTACTACAAGAATAAAAGAGGTGAGCAAATGGAAACTCAAGTGAATAAACCCCAAAAAAGAGCTGGATTTTTAAAGTCCGTTTGGTTTTGGGTATTACTTATCGGCATATTATATTTATGTAAAGCATTTATTTTACAAATCATAGGTATTCTATTGATTATTGCTTTTACTTGTTTAGGGTTTTATTATCTCGGTTATTTGTTATTTGGCATAATATCTTTAATTATAGTTGTAGGTAGTGTTATATTTGCCATATGTATTTTAGGATATTTTTTATAATATTGAAGCGTAAGAAGGAATGAGGATTATGGAAAAGTACCCAGTGGAATTTACAATTATATCTCCAAATTGTGAAGTGTATGAACCGGATATTGTATACATTACAGCAAATACCCCTGATGCTGCTATCAAACAAGTGGAAAAGGAAATCGAGTCCAGAATGGGAAAGTATTATACATATAAAGTTAAAATTAGTATTCAGAATGAGGAAGAGCAACTTTCCTTATTTTAAAAGATTTTAACAAGGTAAATTAAATCTAAAATTTATTTTGTGTGTAAATAAAAATAGAGGGGATTATCCCCCTCCGTTTCCATGTGCATATTGAACAATTAGGTCTTTGACAACTTTGCTTACCGGAGTTTGTACACTAAATGTTAAAGCCACAGCTATTAACAGTCCAATAGATTTATGATGTAGTTTCTTCATTTAAATCACCCTTTTTAAAATATATTCTTCGTTTTCCTAGACAACTCGAAATATTCGCACGATTTAAGGTAGTTCTTTTGCTCATAATATCTATGCGCTAAATGCTCTTGATATTCCTTAGTATACTCTGATATTTTCTGTTTTTCAAAATATTCAATACCTTCTAAAATGATAATTTCTAATTGTGAAGCATCTACATTATCATTTAATGCTTGTAAGATGCGAAAATGATGTAAATACTCTTCAATACCAAGATTTTTACAGATGTTTATGCCTCGCTCGATACGCTCACAAGCTTCTTCTTTTTCGAGTAATTTAACGTATTCTCTTGCTTCTACGAATAAAGCTTTATAGTTGTTTAGCATTTTTTTATTAACTTCTGAAAGATATTGAATTGCTAAATCAGGACGTTCCTGTTTGGCATGCATTAAAGCTATGTTTTGTTTTACCATTAGTATGAACGTCTCTTCTTTTATTGTTTCAAAGGTGTTTAATGCTAATGTATAATGCTTATTCGCAAGTTCAAATTCATCTAACTCTGCATAAGTTAATCCCAAAAGATTATTACAAAAAGCAAGGTTAGTTTCACATTCAGCGTATTTAGAAAATATTTCTTTAGCCTTTGATAATTCTTGTAAGGCTAAAAAGCCATTGTATGAATCATACAATGTATATCCTAACATATAGTGAAATTCAGCAACCTCTAATTCGTTATTAATATATTTTAATAAGGGTTTCGCTCTATCATAGAAATTCCTTGAAGATGGATAATTTCCGATTGCATTATAGTAAATCGCTTTAAAAAAATGGTAATAATATGTTAAAAAATTATCCTGTGGTATAGAAAATGTATTAATAATGTCAAAACTATCCGTAGAAATGCCTAGGTTGTTAAGTAAATAATTATGGCGAAAATCTATGAGGTAGTAATGTAACATCAAATTTTGATCTTCTTTAAATTCATTTATAACTAAGTCGATCTCATCTTTTAAATAAATTGCTTCATCAAGATCTCTTGCTCGAATTTTAAAGTACCATTCATTTAAAGTCTGAATCAATTGTTCATTCCCTTGTTCATTCCCTTTCACATGAACGTTCATATCTTTCTCCCCCATCATCCCATATCCCGTAAAATAATGGGAATATTCTCATAATAAAATAATAACAGAAAAGCAATTATATATTTTATTAAAGTCTATGTTTCAATATTATTCTGAATATTCTGAGTTTGGGTGTAAGACTGTAGTGTAGTGAAATTTTTGGTTTTTTTGAACAGAATAATATAAATTTATCCAATTATAGTATAACATTTACAAAGTTTTTACAAAATGCATTTTTACATTTCGTTAATATTGAATAAAGTGAAATATTAATAGTATATTTTTGTATTTTTTTAGAGACAAATTCAAAAAGTAGAGCTTTCATCATATTTATTAATGTGCCTAGAATTTTATATGGATGGTGAGGAAATATGAATCATTATCAAGTGTTGTATAGTACTCCGTATCTTTATTCTTCAAATGCACTTAAACAAATGTATAACGAAACGAAGAAGGAAGAAAATGTTTGTGCTATAAGAGATCATATGTTGCGCCATGATGTTTACCTAGATCGGCAATACAAATATTATTACTATTTAAGTCGAAAAATCGAAGAAGATCTATATGGTGATGAATATCCAGTTTCATGGAATGAGTTGTTAGATGATTATCAATTATTTAGAGATCGTGAAGGCAAATTATCTATTAAACCGAGAGGATGGAACTAAAATGACCATCATTGGAGAATTAGGAATTGTTTATGCTACTACCGGCGTATCAGTTTTGGGAATTAAATTATTGAAAAAGAAAGGTTTTCACCTTCCAGGTTGGTTGCTACGTGCGGGTCTAAAATGTCTGCTAATTGGAACTGTTTGGTACGTTCTAATGGATATACTAGATGTGTTTCTACGTTAGAATTACATCTGGTAGTTGAAAATGATTATACTAACGCATCTTGAACGTTTTTTCTAAGCATCCATACAAGCTCAACTACCTTAAGGAGGTATGGAGGAAATGTTATCACTTTTATTAATTCCAGCAACCTTTATAACTGTAGCTTATTTTTACCAAAGTAATGGACCGAGTGACAAGAAAAAAATTGCAACTTTTTTTGAAATTACAAAGGTATGCGTACAGCACAAAGGTGAATTACAATACCCCATTTTTATAAAAGAAATCGAAGATGACATAAGTATGAATTATGTTTACAAGTTACCACTTGGTGTACCTAGCCAACTTATTAAAAAGTTAGCTGAAGTATTAGAAGAAGGATTATATAAACCTGTTAAAATATCGTTTTATCAAAGAGAACTTCATATTCGTGTATTTAAGCAACAAATACCCGAATTGTGGAATTGGTCTAAGGATCTATTAAAAGAGCATACATGGAGAGTTATGATGGGCAAAGCGTTAGATAAACATGTGTATCATGATTTTGAGAGAACACCGCATATGTGCGTGTCGGGTATGACACGGTTTGGTAAAACAGTATTTTTAAAAAACGTGATGACTAGTTTGATTTTGCAACAATCTCAACACGTAAAATTTTATATTATCGATCTAAAAGAAGGGCTGGAATTTAGTCCCTACAAAGAGCTATCCCAAGTTGTAGAAGTAGCTGAAAATCCAGAACAGGCATTAGAAATGTTGATAAGGGTACGTGAAAAGATGGTAAAACAGATCGAAATGATGAAAAAGTCCTATTTTACCAATATCATAGATACATCAATTAAAGAGCGCTGCTTTATCATAGTAGATGAAGGAGCAAATCTATGTCCTACACAGGGATTACCTAAAAAACAACGTGATGTATTATTTTTGTGCCAGGAGATGTTGTCCGAAGTCGCAAGAATCGGAGGTGGTTTAGGGTTTCGACTTATATTTTGCACCCAATATCCGACTGCTGATACATTACCAAGACAAATTAAGCAAAACTCTGATGCAAAAATAGGTTTTCGTTTACCTACAACGGTAGCTTCACAAGTTGCATTGGATGAATCAGGGCTTGAAGATTTGCCTTCTCTTCCAGGAAGAGCATTATTTAAGACTGATCGTACAGAAGAAATCCAGGTACCTTTTTTAAAGGATAAAGATATGTGGGCGTTACTAAAGCAATACAAGGTGGTGAAGCAAAATGAGGCACCAGAAGCTCAAACAGAGAGCGAGACAAATCGAGATTTTATCGAGTTTAAGTAAGTTGGAATTTGCAACCAGAAGGCAATTGCAAGCAATCCACTGTCTAGGGAGTATTCGAAATGCCAATCGTGTATTAAAGGATCTACGGCAATATTGCCATGTTACCTCGCACAACCGGGAGTATGTTTATTATCTAAACAAGAAGGGTCTTGCTTTATTGGGTTTAAATTCAGATGAACGAAAAAAGAAATATCAACTTGAACATATACTTTTAAGAAATGAAGCTTGGATGTGGCTTGGATTTCCCGACTGGAAAACAGAGCAAGTTATAAAATTTAGATATCAGAATGAAGAAAAAATAATTGTACCAGATGCATATTATTTAGTGGATCAGATACCGCATTTTGTTGAGATTGATAGGCTGCAACATATGAAGAATAATGAAGAAAAAATACAGTATTATAGTTTAATTGCAAAACTATATAAAAAACAAAGTGATGTCGTACCAAATGTTTTATTTTTTACAATATCAGACTATCGTGAACAAAAGTTAGAGAGTTATGGAATGAAATATAATGTGTATGTACGTACATTTCTTTTAAAAGAAGTTCTATAGTTTGCAACTGAATTACAAAAAATATAGATTTTTGGCAACTAAATTGTTAAAAAGGACTACATAGTTTAGTAGCCCTTATTAAGTCCAGAAATCTGTATGATTGATGTTTTTACCTGTTAACCTCCGTAATGCATTAATAAGCTTGTTTTGATTTTTAAATGAAGGATGAAAGGCATTCCCTTTACAAAGACGACTTAATGTACTTTTGCTTACACCACTAACTTTTGAAACTTCTTCTTGCGTTAAATCATGACGATCTAAAAATTTGCCTAGCTTACTCCTGGGTTTTATAACAAACCATTCCAATTTCTTCACCTCTGGATAGGATTTTGTAGTAATAGTTTGTCCAAAAATCCCATTGTTAAAACAGTTTCACTTTAAAGGAATTTATAGGAATATGTAAGCATAAAATATAGAAACTAATAATTAAAAAATATATGTAATAATTTCGTGGAATCTAGCATTCATAGTAATAGCTACAAGATGCGATACGCTGAAATATACTTGCATCTTGTTGCAACTCATATTACAGAAAAAATAAAAGCTCAAACCTCTTTGGTACCAAGAGGTTTGAGCTTTTTATAATAATCTGATTGAATAACTACAAAACTTAAAAAAAGATTATGATTATCGAAATTTAACTGTAATTGTCGCCTCTATACTTTATAGAGATTCATTATATTTTGATTTTGTATATTAGGAGGATTTTAGTCTTTATTTTTTCAAGATTGTTTAGCTTTTTCTCTTTTTTCATAATCAGAATTTCCAGTACCATACTTTTTAATGAAGTCATGGAAAGACAATGTTTCTATTTCTGTTTCTTTGTCCATTGGTGCAACAACCTCTTTCTCATCAAATCCCTTAGTTCTAAAAGAGGAAATATCAATTGCCTTACTAGAAGCAATCACTGTAACAAATCCTCTACGTTTTTTTTCACCAAAATAATCTGAACCAATAACATCTACATCTTTTGTAAATGATACCCAATGATTATCGAAACGAATAGCATCAACATTATTTTCGTCTAACCATTCCTTATATTTATACTCATAGACCTTGTTTTGATCTTCTCCACGATCATCGTAATCATCATAATCTGGCTTATTATTTCCGCCGATGTGAACTCTATATAGTAAAGTATTTGGTTTAACAATTAAAGACTGAATTTTTAAAGCCTCTTTGTTATTTTGCAAATCTATAAACGTTTTATCCCAAAATTTATCAGAAGCAACTAATGTATCCCTTCCCCTAATGCTCATACTATGATTAGCCCATTTTGAAATTTCCACCTTTAGATTGTCTATATCTATGACTTTCGTATTCTTCATATTCCCCACCCTTTTTATGTTGCGTATGTAACTTTATTTTACAGTGAAACCATTACTATAGTGAAATTTTTGTGGTTATTTACGAATCTAAAATTTCACGTACCATATTATTTTAAAAAATCATTTATAAAATGATTGTATAACACAAAACAAAAGGTTTATAATAAGAACAAACGTTCTGTTTTTGGAGGCTAAAACGATGTTTGATTATTCAAAGTGCATGAATCGAATGATACTCTGCATAGACCTTTGTTCTTTTTTTGCCAGTTGTGCGTGTGTCATGAGGGGATTAGATCCCTTAAAAGTAAAATTGGCTGTTGTCGGTGACGTAAATAGAAATGGATCTATCGTGCTTGCTGCCACTCCCGAACTTAAAAAAATGGGCATTTCTACAGCAACAAGATTATATGAAATCCCAAAAGATCCGAACATTATTATTGTGAATGCAACAATGAAAAGATTCGTTGAAATTTCAAATCAAATTACTGAAATCTATACAAAATATGTAGCGCTTGAAGATCTACACGTTTACTCAATAGATGAGTGCTTTCTAGACATGCAACAAACAGCGCATCTTTTCGGACGTGATCCAATTGTAATTGCGAAAAGAATTCAAAAAGAGATATATGATACAACGGGTATAACTGCATCTATTGGAATTGCACCTAACTTATTTCTTTCAAAGGTGGCTTTAGATGTGGAAAGTAAACATTCAAACTCTAGAATTGCAATGTGGTCATACGATGATGTTTCGAAAAAATTATGGGAAGTTAAGCCCCTTCGCAAAGTATGGGGAATCGGAAAGGCTACGGAAGAGGCATTGCACAGCATGGGACTATTTTCCTTAAAGGAAGTTGCAAAAACGCCTAAAGAAAATCTGATTAAGAGGTTTGGCAAAGTAAAGGGTGAAGAGTTATATCGCTTCTCATATGGTATAGATGAGAGCCGGATTGCAAATAAATACATTCCAAAAAGTACCTCTATTACAAAAGGACAAATCTTGTTAGAGGACTGTTTCAGCCCAAATAAATTAAAATTACTTCTTTTAGAACAAATCGAAGAAACTTGTTTTCGTTTACGATCTATGGATAAATGCTGTCGTACGGTTGAGCTTTCTATAGGCTATAGCAAATACATCGGTGGAGGTTTTAAACGAGCGATTACCTTAGATCAACCGACATGTTTAACGGAAGATGTCTATGCTGCTTGTTTAAGCTTATTAAAAAAGTTTCATTCTGGTCATCCGGTGCGCCAAATACACATCACACTAAAGAATTTGACCAGGGACGATGCAATTCAAATGTCACTGTTCGAAGATACGTCCCAAAAAGATACTAAAAGGAAATTAGCAAAGACAATGGACGGAATCCGGCATAGATATGGTAAAAATTCAATTATGCGTGGAATTAGCTATATTAAAGGGGCTACACAAAGAGAAAGAAACGGAAAAATAGGTGGACATAAAGCATAAGGAGGAATACAGATTATGATTGATAGAGGTATGATGCGTTGGGTTCCATTTTCAGCCATAAAAGAACAATTTGAAGGATTAAATGAAATGTATGAAAAACAAAACGAAGTACCGATGCCTATTTTAGATGAACAAAAACTAGATCTTATAAATGATATTGTATGTTGTGCAATGGCTGAAAATAAGCAAGTAAGTATTTCATACCAAAAAGAGAACAAGGTATATTCCGAAGTGGGGTATATTCATTATTACGATATGGTCTGTAATGAATTAAGATTTAAGAACCAACATGATAATGTACAATATATAAAAATCAATCATGTCACAGATATAAAATATACATAATACTTTAAAAAATATTGGGTGGAGGAGTTATAATGAAAAGTCAAAAAGAGCTTATCTATCATTTTAGAAAGTTTTGGGACTTTGAGTATATTGCTTTAGAGAAAAAGGGTTTGGGCTTTCCAGAACTAAAAGAAGCAATTTTCAATTATAACATGCATAAATCTGATGAGAATTTAAAATTTCAAGAATGTTGGATACATCGTGAATTTGTGGATGGAGAGGAATTAAGAACAGTTCAAATTACATATGAAGATAGTAATATCAATAGAGTTGTTCGTTTATGGGGATCTAAGAGAGAGAAAGATGGAAAAGTTCTTGCAATGACAATGGATTTTTTAAATATGGAAACTAAAGAACTGGAATGTGAGATAGATATATTAAATAAAGGTGGAGATAATTAAATATTCATACGCATATTTAGAATTGTATCTTTACTAAAATTGACTCTGTTTCATAAAGAGCAATTTATAAAATAAACAGAACATAAAAGTAAATTTAATAAAGATATACATAAGAAAAAGAGTCCGTTATTATTAGGACTCTTTTTCTTATGTCCACTCATGTATTCCTTCATGAGATCCACACTTCCATTAGCAATTGTTTATGATTTTAAGAAGCCTGTTTTTTACGAGAACGAATTTTTCTATACCGACCGTGTTTTACAACATGCCGAACGTCTAATTCTTTATACCCCTTATTTTGGATAGTTTCTGAAACATCTACGATAATTGTGTTAGTTAAAATATTTACTACATAACCATTTAATTTTAAAGAAGGATTCTTGCGATCTGAAAATTGTACATAGTCACCAATTTTAATTGTTGGAACCGAAATAGTCTTTTCCATAAAAATACCTCCAAAATGTGTAATGTTATAAACTAACTTTCAAATTATTAAGTATGTTTTTTGTTTTTAAGAATTTATTCGCTTTTATATAAAGCTCGAAAAGTTCAGCGCTTAAAGTAACGGTTATATTATCCCTCATACATTTAAGGATTATGATATCTTGTTCTTCATGTTCAAACATTTTTGCATATCCTAATACCTGATATATCCAACCATTCTTTTTATGAACATAAAATTCTCCACGTTTTGCTTTAGCTGCTTTCATATTCGCTCCTCCTCTGATTTTGAAATTTAAAACCCATAGAGAAACCCAGCAATCAAATATGTAGTAAAAAGCATCGCTATAGCAATACCAAACGTTCCAAAGAACCAAATTTGAGAATTAATACAGTCCTCAATTCCAAACCATTCACATAAGGATCTATAACTCTTTAAAGCATCTTGTTTGAAACTTATATGCTCTAATTCTTTTGATTGATTGTGTGTTATAATGGAATTACAATTGTTAACTTTAGATAAGGTATTTGCCATTCGAATCACCTTCCTAGTTAATGATGTAGGAGAAAAAGTCCTGACTATCTGGCGGTGGTAAGGACTTTTTCTCGTTTAAATTAACACTTGTGTTTAGTTTTATATATTAATATTAATCTCAAAATCATATTGCACATGCTCAACACCTAGCTCATGATTTGCAAGTACAATCCCCTTATAAGCATTATTAAACTTTTCTTTTGAATCATAAGTAAATTCTTCTTTTACATCCATATCGAGTTTTGGAGAGTTATAAACTACAATTAGCTTATACATTTGTATTCCTCCTTATTTATAATAAAATTCAACCTTCACAAAATAACGTTTGTGTTGTAAATTACATATTTACAGCACGTTTGAATTTATTTTCTTCAGCTACTACGCACATTTCTGGTAAATTTGCTCTTACTAGTTGCTCGGCAAATGGTGGAGGTACTGCGTTTCCGCATCTGGCAACTTGTTCTTTTTTAGGATAAGGTTTCCCATAAAAATCATAATCAATAATGTAGTTATCTGGGAATCCTTGAGCTGCATATAACTCATGCGGTTGAAGCATCCTCATTCCAATATCTGTGATCTTATAGTTGTTTCCCTTTAAGGCGATAAGTCCAAATCTATCTCTAGTTGTAATAGTGTGTAACGGTTCTGAAATTGTTTGTCCTACATCAGATCCATAGTATTTTGTTAAGAAAGCTGTTACTAAACCAAATCTATTTGAGGTTGGTACTGTTGCTAACGGTTTATCTAATCCACTCGCCCTTGTTTCCTTCCCTTGATGTGTATAGTAATGTTGAATAAAACAAGCTTTACCATCAATGATATATGGCTTATCATTGTTCACTACGAATTTATGAATACCTCTACTGATACGAAGTATGGTGTTTTTAGCTAATGGCTTTTTCCTTTCAAAAATTGAAGGGGTACCGATATTCCAGTCGATTATTTCTGCTGCTGTACGCCACGGTTTTAACTTTCCAGCTTTTACGGCTAAACTTGTTGGATCTCCATGAGTTGGTTGTGGCCATACGATTGGTTTTCCGTCACATCTAGCAATCATGAAAAATCTCTTTCTGATCGTTGGTGCTCCATAATCACATGCTCTTAATTCCTTAAATTGAACTTCATAACCTAATGCCTCTAACGACTTTAAAAATGAATTAAACGTAAGTCCCTTTTTGTTTGCATCAGGGTAACCATCTTTTATAGGTCCCCATGTTTTAAATTCCTCTACGTTTTCCAACATAATCACACGTGGTTTAACAGCTATTGCCCACTTAACAGCAATCCAAGCTAACCCTCTTACTTTTTTTTCAACAGGCTTGCCGCCTTTAGCTTTTGAAAAATGCTTGCAATCCGGGGAAAACCAGGCAAGCCCGACTTTTCTTCCTTTGACCGCTTCAACAGGGTTAACATCCCAAACGCTTTCGCAATAATGCTCTGTCGTTGGATGATTTACCTTGTGCATCGCAATGGCTGCTGGATCATGATTGATAGCAATATCAACTGAAAGCCCCGTTGCCATTTCAATTCCTGTCGAAGCGCCACCTCCTCCAGCAAAATTATCCACCACAATTTCACGAAACAAATCTAACTGCAAATCAAATCACCTTCTTAGTTAATGATGTAGGAGAAAAAGTCCCGACTATCTGGCGGTGGTAAGGGCTTTTTCTTGTTTATTACTTACGAGTTAGTCTATTCATTCCATTACGTGTGACTAACCAAACTTTACCGCTTTTTCTTGCCTCGTTTTCAAAGAACTTGCCTCGGTTGCACCACTTATTAACAGTGTTTTCCGCAAGTCCCCATATTTTTTCAGCTTCTCTTGTTGTATAAACGGAAAATAGAGCTTCCTCTAATTCTCCATTTTTCATTTCATCCATTATTTGTTGTAGATCCCTCCTTTGTTTTCTTATATTTATTATAAAATCATTTCGTCTTGTTTGCAAGACAAAATAAGCAAAATTATCCATATTGTTTTCGACACTTTTTCGACAAAATAAAAAACCTAATTAAATTAGGCTTTAACGTATAGTACGGTCTCGGTTGGAGTGTTCTTTTAAGTTTCTTGTCTTAAATAAATGTAGACACAATTTTTTTACTTGCCATTTATACATATGAAACGGGCTAATTAATCTATTTACTTGTTGCTCTGTTAAGTAAAATTCCGTGATATACTCTGGAATTCCCTTTTGAATAGAAAAATATTCTTTATATAATTTTGTTCGCTCCAATGCAAGTTTTACGGGCATTCTAACCCAATTCAATTTTACATCAACTGTTTCTATATATTCTGTTAATTCGTAGTTTTTCTCCTCAAATACATAATTCTTATTGTATTGAGCAAAGAAGGGTTGATTCTTATGATTTAAATTTCTAACCCAAATTATTTCTTCTGTATTTAAGTACATTGTATTTTTTTTATGTTTTGATCGAAAATACATGGCACCCCTTTCTTGGAATAACTTATGATTATATTCATTTAAAAAAGCAAAACAGCCGGATGAGTTAGGATTATCAAGGTGAGGTCTTATAATCATATTTTCATTATCTAAAATTTGATTATTATTAGTTAACGTTGTGATCTCTACATCAAGAAATGGGAATGAATGAGAAAAACAAGAAGAGTTGTATGGCTTTGTGAAAAAACCTTTATTATCAAAGCGAATTACTTTTGCAAACTCCATTGGTTTATTAAGCATCTCTTTTCCTCCTTATTTTTCTAAATATAGTTCTATTATCTCAATTCGCATAATCCTTTTGGTTATTGCAACGATGACTCCTCTGTTATTGATAGGGGATTTTTATCCATCCATATGATAGTGCCTTCAATACTGCATTTAACCTGTCTTTTACATCTAACTTTGTTAAGATATTTGAAATATGATTTTTTACTGTATTATGACTTAATCCTAAATTTTCAGATAGTTCTTGATTAGAATACCCTTTCGCTAAACCGTTTAATATCTCTAATTCCTTGTTTGTAAGGGTATCTAATGGTTGATTTATTTTCATTTTCAAAGGCTTTCTTTGCTTTAAGGGAACTTGAAGATTATGTAATTTTGAAAGTGATAATTTTGTATTTATTTTAATGCAAGAAAGTCCCTTGTTATAATACTCACAACTTAGTTTGAAATTATTCGCTTCTTCATAATACCTTGCAAGCTCTATGTATAATACTCCTAAAATTTTTGTATCGTCTATTTCTTTGAAAAAAGGAATAGCCTTCGTTTCTAAAAAACGTCTGTAAAATTCACGGTGAAAATTTTGGTATTTTTGTAATGAAAATAAGTAATACATTTTAGGGTATTTATTTTCAGTTTTTTGGAGACCTGTGTTTAAAATTTTTTCTGCTCGTTTCAATTCATTTTTGGCTATATAATAGAGAAGTTTATCATATAGTTTTTCAATTTGAATTTCTTCGTTTAAAACACAATTATTATTATTTTTAATTTCATCTAATCGCTTATATAGTAAGTTTGTAATATGTGAGGTAGGAATAATTTTTTTGTTTTCAATTTTACTTAAGTAAGCTGTAGAACAAATATTATGGCATAATTCATCTTGACGAATGCCACTCTTTATTCTCTCTTCATAAATTATTTTCCCTATATCTTCATTTTTTATATTGTAATCAATTATTTCTAATTTATCTTTCAATTGATTTAGCCGTTCTAAAAGCAAGTTAGTAACTAGTGGGTTGGGGGCTATTTTATTATTTTCCAGTGAACTTAAATAAGACGTTGTACAAATCCCTTCGCATAATTGGGCTTGTGATATATTATAAAATTTTCTATCTTTATAAATTTTTTCTGCAATTTTTTCCAATGTAATATCCCCTTTAAAAAACTTAAGATTTGATTTTCCTTTGTTGATGTATAGATACATTGTTTTCAGACGAATAGATCTAGTTAATTCAATGAGAATATCATACTTTTTTTATATTACACTTTTATTTACAAAATATCTAAATTTAATCAGATACGAAATGTATCAAGTACATTATCTTTTTCTTCTTTATTAATGCCGATGTATCTTAATGTAATTTGTGGTGTACTATGATTCAATATTTCTTGTAACATAGCAATATCCTTTGTTTGCTTGTAAAACCAATATCCGAATGTTTTACGCATGGTATGGGTACCTAAAGATTCGACTCCGGCAAAATCCCCGGCTTTTTGTAATTGTCGATAGGCTTGAATTTTACTAATGGGTTTATCTCCTTTTCTAGAAGGAAATAGCCAGGTACTTTTTAGTTCTTCAGCATATGGAAGTAATTCCTCAAAAATGGATGTAATATTTATGATCCGCTCCTTTTTTGTCTTTCCTTCTTTTACTTTAAATTCTTTTCGTTTTTTTCGCTTCAGTTTTAAAATTTCACTTGTTTCCATTTTAAGTAAATCACTTACACGCAATCCTGTATTGATTCCAATTAGGAATAAAATGTAATCTCGATCTGAACAATGACGTTTAAGTGACCATTTCATATCTTCGAGCTGTTCTTTGCTCCGAATTGGTTGTACATCAATTAAATGTTGCTTTTTCTCCATCTGTTTTTCAATCCCTTTATTTTCAATGATTTGAATGTATACTTTTTTGTCTATTTTTATAATATCAATGAAATTTGATAGAAGTCAATGTTTAAGCGGAAATGAATGTAAACTTTTTGATATTAGTTTACATTGGATTTTTGAATCATTTATAACTAATTTTGTAATAAATTTCTCAATATAGATATACTTGTTAATTGTGGTTATAATATTCAAAATTAACAAAAAATAAATTATAATAACAATATGATGGTTATCCTTTTGTTTACTCCTTGTGCTGAAGATAAGATCGTGTTCCCGGATCTTATCTTTTTATTTTGGGATTTTAGATACAAAAAAAGGAATCCTTAATAGCTTAAGGATTCTGCAACGGGAAATAATAAAATATTGAGAAATTTTCACACGAATCCAGTATGTATTACAATAGCAATTGTAGAAATGGCTTGTTTATAGACTAGAGACCTTCTTTGACTAATTCCTGTGCGAATTCCATTAAAATCTCTTGCATATTTTCGCTTGTTTGAGAGATTTCTTCAATTACTCCCTTATCATTCTTTTCATGATAATTTATGAATGAAAAATCAAACCACTTGCTCTCATTCTGTCTATTATTTATTAACAATTGAAACACGTCTTCTTGTTGAAATATCATTTTTTCAAATTCATACAACCTCATCAATTTGACGTTAGAGCATAGGTATTTATATTCTTCGCTGCCATGAACAATTTTTAGCTTTTCCGCCGCCCTAGTCATTATGGTTTCTCTTAGAATATAACTATCCTCGTTTAAAATAACAGCTCCAAAGATGTTTTCTTTCAAGTCAACTTTTACATCGAATGGGTAATACTCGTTTTGAAAACGCTCAGTTATATGCTCGTAAACTTGAATGACAGCATCAACCATCCGATTAACCGTATATTCTACGTCTTTATCATTTAGATTCCTTAAAGAAGCCCGTGGACTCATGCTTTTACTATCTAACATTAAACATTTATCGTCTTTTCGAATCATTATATCTAAAGTACGTTTATTATTTCTTTTATACTTATACGAGTATTCAGGTATGACCTCATCAAACCCTTCGGATAAACCACATAAGTGTAAAATATAGCTTTCAAGAACCTCTTTTCCAAATAGTTCGCGAAGTTTATCATTCCCTTCTGTTAATCTAAACAAAAGGGAAGATGTAACAGATTGTATGATAAGGTGAGGCAATGGTAGAAAAATCTCCTGATTGTAAGAAATAAAAGGAAATTGATAAAAGAATTTAAAGCCATAAATATATTGAGTGGTGTCATGTATTATCTTTTCTTGACGAGCTACATAATCTGCTCGATCAATAAGAAGATGCTGAATTACATACCTGTATTTTTTAATTACGTAATCATAGATATCTGGTGTTAGCGATTTATTGATTTCTTTTGAGAAAAGACTATGAATAATATAACCAAATTTTTTAAATTCGTCGAAACTACATCCGAATTTTCCAATGAATTGTTGTTTCATATTCACATATTCATTCTCGAAACTGAAGATATATGAATATCTGTAAATTTTAATACCTATATCTTCTTGGATTTGAAATTGATTTAACCCTGCGACAATCATAAAATAATCTAAAAATCTGTTGTTATCTTGTGAAACTTCTAATTTTGGAGGGCAATAATTTTTGATTGCATTAATTATTTTAGCGAACTGTTTCCTTCCTTTTATGTCATCAAACCTACGGTCAGAATATTCCCCAACTGTCATAACAGAAAACAAAGCAAATGTCTCTAAATCCCACGGCGATGCTTTGCCAGGCCATTCACTAATAGGGATAAAACCATTAATAGACATGAGCTCCTTCGAATGTTCTCGGCAAACTTTCATTTTTTCCTTAAAATCATATCGTTTTAACACTACTGGTATTCTCTTAAAATCCAAATGGTTGCCTCCTAAATAGTTTCCAATATATCCGTATAATAGCATAATCCTAATTCGTACACCTATTTGATTAATGCAATAATGAATTCTCTTTCTTTTCTCTCATATACACTGCAAATTGCATCATTTCTTCTTGGGTAAATTGTCTTCCTTCAGTTGCCCCTTGTTTAGCCGTCCCAATATATACTAAATCATCCCATTTAGAAAACGGTTCTTCTCCTTTAAAGACCATTTCACTATATCTTTTCCATTCCCCGTCAATGTTTACTACATTATATCTTCCATCATTAGCTAAGAAACTCATTGCAAACATTTTATCAGAGTAGTAGAAATCACATTCCCTATTCGGATCGAGTAATTCTTCCCAACTAATATTAGCCTTTAAATCTTCTTCTGGAATTTCACGTTTCTCTGTTTCAATAAGTTCATAAGATGAAATTGGTAAATCGTCTAATTCATCATCATATACTTCTTTCATGATCCAACAGTCTTTACTAGCGTCTGCTGCATAATATTGATACCATTCATTGTCATGCGTTTTAAATACATAAATAAATCCATTTGTAACTGTCTTACGATAAGTTTCAACGATATAACTATGATTAAAATTCCCTGTTTGGTCATATAGTGTGTCATCATTATCATAAGTTTCAGTTTCAACAAAAAGTTTCTTTTTCTGTCCCTCAATTATATATTCATAGCCGTCTATTACTGGAAAGTCTTCTGGATACTCATTCATACACTCTTTTTCTAATAAACAGTCCTTCACTTTGCTTATAGCTGCTTTTGGAATCTCTTTTAACTTTACGAACTCTTCAAATTCATTATTAATATCTATTCCATAAGGCTCTAATATCTGATGCAATTCTCTAGCAACCCTTGTTTCTTCATAAATCATATATTCATACTCTTCAGGATTGAATTCTGTTACTAAAACATATCTATCCAATGGGTTGATTGTATACGTATTTACCCATTTATTAGGCTGATTGAAAACTCCGTGTGGGATTAAATATCCCCATAGCACCACATACTTCTGAAATTTTTCTTCTGGTACTACAAAATACGATGAACCTTCGTTTGTTTCTCTTTCTAGTACACGTTTTCCACTGAACAATTTACGCATATACATACCCCCATGATTAGTACAAAATAATAAAATATAAGGCTCATACTAAGTGTAATACTATCATATTTAAATTGAAATACGGATCTAGGTACATATTTCGCAAGAAATCTATCCAAAATAAAAATAATATCTCCATTTCACACAAAATAGTATCCAAAACAGACGAGACCGAATCCATTAAGCGAATTAATTAAGCACAAAATTAAATGTAGACTATAGCTTATGTATTTTATTTTTTTTACATTACGGTACGTGAAATTTTATATATCTCTTATTTAAAAAGCCCCCATAGATCTTACACCTATGAGAGCTACCTAAGGGTATTTAGACTTTCGACTCCATTCTATTGTAACAGGCTTTCACCATACATGAGAAACATAATGAACCAAAAACAAACCATCATAATAAGAAATTCTTTAACCCCTTGCTGAAAGGAAATACGACCTTCTTCCATTCTACATGCCCCTTTTCTCTACATCTTTTTATATGTTAAAATAAGAGGGAAAGAAATGTGCCAATTTCTTTCCCAGATGGTCACTCATGACTCTGCTCTTTGTTTGCTTTTGCAAATGAAGAGCTTTTATTTTGCATACTTATACTTGCTTTCTAACATCGCATAACGCAATAACTTTAACTTTGTTTCTTTTTTCAATGCTTTCCATTCCGATACACCAATCTTCATTTTCCGTTCCTCCAATAATTAAATTT